>JAGLUC010000001.1 GCA_023134955.1 Methylococcales bacterium
CATACGGGCTACTTTTTTATTATTGTGAATACTTTTGGAACGATTAATACTACAGGTGTTTTTCCTCTTTTTTGTAATATTCAGTAAAACTAACAGCTTTGGCTAACATCTCGAAATCCATTATTTCTGTGGTTTCTTCATTTTTTAATGCATTAATAAATTTTGCATGGCTTGATATAGATACCTTTAAGAATATTAATGGATAAATAGCTATTTTGTATCCTATCGCTTCCAATTGCTCCTAGTGCTCTGACAGCTTTGGTTTGATGGATAGAAAGAATGTCAAATTTAAAAGAATTTTGAAGAAGAGAATTGTTTGGTTTCTCCTCGGCAACCGCTCCATGCGTTGCTCTACCTCCTGCATCCATGCAGTCGTCACCCAACCCTCCCCATCAAGGGAGGGCTTAAGAACAAGAACCCGTCAATACAATATTGATGGGCTCTAGAGTAACAGTGGTGTTTTTCCATGCTCAATTAAACATGATCAATAAGAATTAGTTATCTTATCTCCAGCAACTTTTGAGCAATATTGTTGCATTTCTTCAACATTCTCGAATGCGTTTAAAGAATCAATATCGGCAGTTAATTTTATTGCTGCTGCTGAAGAGTATATTCATGATCTATGGCCAAGCATGAAAAAGTATAATTTTATATAGGAATCTAGTAAAATAATTGGTTAATTGGTAGGGCTTGCTTAGAGCTACTGATGTTGGTTTCTATTTTATAGTGTTGTTTAATAACCGTGTTTTAAATGTAGAACTGTTTTTAATGTGCTTTAAGTACATTGTGTTTTGTTCATAAAAAACATGAACCTTATTTTATTCTTGTTTTTTAGTTCAGTATTTTTTGAGGAATTAGTGTGGAACTCAGTGGCGGAGAGATAGTAGTCCAGAGTCTTATTGACGAAGGTGTAGAATTTCTTTTTGGTTATCCTGGTGGAGCAGTATTGCATTTGTATGATGCGATTTTTCACCAGGATAAGATCAAACATATTTTAGTCAGGCATGAGCAAGCAGCGGTACATTCGGCAGATGCCTATGCGCGTTCCACAGGTAAACCAGGCGTGGTCTTGGTTACATCTGGCCCAGGTGCAACTAATGCGGTGACTGGTATTGCAACTGCACACCTTGATTCTATTCCTATGGTTATTATTTCTGGTCAAGTCGGCACGCCTGTTATTGGTAGTGATGCTTTTCAAGAAGTGGATATGGTTGGAATAACACGACCCTGTGTTAAACATAATTTTTTGGTAAAAGATGTCGCTGATCTTGCTATCACCATGAAAAAAGCATTTCATGTGGCAACTACAGGTAGACCAGGGCCTGTTGTGGTTGATATTCCTAAAGATATTACTGATCCTTTTATCAAAATACCTTATGACTATCCTAAAGAAGTCTCCATGCGCTCCTATAATCCAGTGGTTAAGGGACATTCGGGACAAATTAAAAAAGCAGTTGATTTATTGTTAAGTGCAAAACGCCCTATGATTTATGCGGGTGGCGGGGTAATTTTGGGTGAAGGTAGTGATGAACTGGCTAAATTTACCCGATTATTAGGTTATCCGCTTACCCATACCTTAATGGGATTGGGCGGCTATCCTGCAACGGATAAACAGTTTGTTGGCATGTTGGGAATGCACGGAACCTACGAAGCCAATATGGCAATGCACGAAAGTGATGTGATTATTGCTATAGGGGCGCGATTTGATGATCGCGTTACTGGAAAGTTGGATGAGTTTTGTCCGTATGCAAAGATTGTGCATATTGATATTGACCCTTCCTCAATCTCAAAAACAGTCAGAGTTGATATTCCTATCGTTGGCGAAGTTAAGACTGTGCTGAAAGAAATGCTTGCACTGATTAAAGCGAGTAAGGTTAAAATTGATAAAAAAGCTTTAGAGGCCTGGTGGGTTCAGGTTAGCAAATGGCGTGAAATTAATTGTTTAGAATATGATCGTAATTCTGAACTGATTAAACCTCAATATGTTATTGAGCAACTTTACCAAGTCACTAAGGGTGATGCTTATGTAACCTCTGATGTAGGGCAGCATCAAATGTTCGTTGCTCAATATTATCATTTTGACAAGCCACGTCGCTGGATTAATTCTGGTGGTTTAGGCACCATGGGTTTTGGTCTGCCTGCTGCTATCGGGGTTAAATTGGCTCATCCAGATGCTGATGTTGCTTGCGTTACAGGCGAAGCCAGTATTCAAATGTGTATTCAGGAACTGGCAACTGCAACGCAATACCGCACACCTGTTAAAGTGATTAACTTAAATAATCAATATATGGGAATGGTGAGGCAGTGGCAGGAATTTACCTATGGAAGTCGTTATTCAGAGTCCTATATGGAAACGATTCCTGATTTTGTCAAGTTGGCAGAAGCGTATGGACATGTAGGGATGAAGATTGAAAAGCCTGGAGATGTTAGACCAGCATTAGAAGAAGCTTTTGCGATGAAAGACAGGTTAGTGTTTATGGATTTTATGACTGACCGAACTGAGAACGTTTTTCCGATGATAGAAGCGGGTAAGTCGCATCATGATATGAAGTTGAGAGTAGCACCTGGCACACCTATTAACAGGGAGTTGGCATAATGCGACACATAATTTCTATTCTTATTGAAAATGAAGCGGGTGCGCTTTCTCGTGTTGCAGGTTTGTTTTCCGCGCGTGGCTATAATATTGAATCGCTAACCGTTGCGCCAACTGAAGATATAACGCTTTCCAGAATGACGCTAGTTACTCGTGGTAGTGACGATGTAATTGAACAAATTACCAAACAATTAAATAAATTAATTGATGTGGTAAAGGTGGTTGACTTGGCAGAAGCGGTTCATGTTGAGCGTGAGTTAATGCTGGTCAAGGTGAAAACGACTAATGAAACACAAGAAGAAGTGAAACGATTAGCTGATATTTTTCGCGGAAAAATCATTGATGTAACATCTACTAGTTATGTGGTTGAAATGACAGGGCCGTCAGATAAGTTAGATGCTTTTGTTGCTACTTTTACTGAAGAAGCTGTGATAGAAGTGGTTCGTTCTGGACCTATGGGGATGTCCAGGGGCGAGAAGGGTTTGCATTTATAAGAAGAGCAGGCTAAAGACTCAAGGAAAGATTTAGTTGTTATTCCTAAAATGGTTGAATTGACATCCAATGGAAGCGAAATAAATTCATAGAAAAAAAGAAAAGCGATATAATATTTGGTTATATTGAGTTAATTTAAAAGAAAACAGGAACATTCATGCAAGTTTATTACGACAAAGATGCTGATCTTTCGATCATCAAAGGCAAAAAAGTAGCGATTATTGGTTATGGTTCACAAGGTCATGCACACGCTAACAACTTAAAAGACTCAGGTGTTGATGTTGTCGTTGGTTTACGTGATGGATCTTCTTCAATCGCTAAAGCGGAAGCCTGTGGCTTAACAGTTAAAAATGTAGCTACTGCGGTTTCTGGTGCTGATGTTGTTATGATTTTGACACCAGACGAGTTTCAATCTCAGTTATATAAAGCTGAAATTGAGCCAAACATCAAACAGGGTGCTGCATTAGCTTTTGCCCATGGTTTTGCGATTCTTTATAACCAGGTGTTACCTCGTGCTGATTTAGATGTGATTATGATTGCACCTAAAGCACCAGGCCATACTGTACGTTCTGAATTTGTTCGTGGTGGCGGTGTTCCTGATTTAATTGCTATCCATCAAGATCCATCAGGTACAGCAAAATCAATCTGCTTGGCTTATGCTTCTGCCATTGGTGGTGGTCGTTCAGGTATTATCGAAACTACTTTCCGTGATGAAACAGAAACTGATTTGTTCGGTGAGCAAGCTGTTTTATGTGGTGGAGCAGTTGAACTGGTTAAAATGGGCTTTGAAACATTGGTAGAAGCTGGGTACGAGCCTGAAATGGCATATTTTGAGTGTCTACATGAATTGAAATTAATTGTAGATTTAATGTTTGAAGGCGGTATTGCAAACATGAATTACTCAATCTCTAATAATGCAGAGTATGGTGAGTATGTAACAGGGCCTAAAGTGATTAACGAAGAAAGTCGTTACGCAATGCAAGAAGCATTAGCTAATATTCAAAATGGTGAATATGCTAAGAAATTCATTCTGGAAGGCATGACTAATTACCCGGAAATGACAGCTAAGCGACGTTTAAATGCAGAGCATCCCATTGAAATTGTAGGCGAGAAATTACGTGGCATGATGCCCTGGATCAAAGCAAATCAAATTGTTGATAAAGCTAAAAACTAAGATTTAATCTGGTTTGTTTAAAAAAAGCTCATCTTACGGTGGGCTTTTTTTGTTTTAACAAATCAAGCTAAATGTTATATTTATCTATATTGCGTAGGTTAGATGGCTGATAACATAATCCAACAAAAAAATTAACACTACCATGCTGGATTATGTGTCGCTTATCCAACCTGCATAACTTCTTATTACTAAAAATTAAATAGTTGCATATTCTTATGAGCAAACCAAAAAAAGTAGCACTTCTAACAGCAGGTGGATTAGCACCTTGTTTAAACTCAGCGATTGGTAGTCTTATCGAACGCTATAACGAGATTGACCCTTCGATAGAAATAATCTGCTATCACAGTGGCTATAAAGGCTTACTGCTAGGTGATTCATATAAAGTTGATGCAAACATGCGTGCAAAAGCAGGTTTGTTACAAAAGTTTGGTGGCTCAGTTATTGGTAATAGCCGTGTTAAATTAACCAATATTGCAGATTGTGAAAAACGTGGCTTGGTTCAAAAAGGTGAAGATCCTCAAAAAGTAGCAGCTGATCAGTTGATTAAAGATGGTGTCGATGTATTACACACTATTGGTGGTGATGATACTAATACCGCTGCGGCTGATTTGGCTGCTTTCCTGGCAGATAATGATTATGGTTTAACCGTGATTGGTTTACCCAAAACAGTTGATAATGACGTTTTCCCTATTAAACAATCATTAGGTGCCTGGACTGCGGCAGAGCAGGGCGCACATTTTTTTAAGAATGTAGTGGCCGAAAATAACTCAAACCCACGTATGTTGATCGTACATGAAGTGATGGGTCGTAGCTGTGGATGGTTGACCGCTGCAACAGCAAGTGAATACCGTAAGATTCTGGATAATTGTGAGTGGTTGCCAGAATTAGGTTTAAGCCGTGAAAGCTATGAAGTGCATGGTATCTTTATTCCTGAAATGGGCTTTGATATTGCAGCAGAAGCTAAGCGTCTACGTAAAATTATGGATGAAGTGGATTGTGTTAATATTTTTGTTTCTGAAGGTGCTGGCGTAGAAACGATTGTTGCTGAAATGGAAGCAAAAGGTTTAGACGTGCCTAGAGATGCCTTTGGGCACGTTAAATTAGATGCGGTCAACCCAGGCAAATGGTTTGGCGAGCAATTTGCTGAAATGATTGGTGCAGAAAAAACATTGATTCAAAAATCAGGTTATTATGCGCGTGCATCAGCAGCGAATGCAGAAGATATTCGATTAATTAAATCATGTGCAGATTTAGCAGTTGAATGTGCATTACGAGGTGAAGCAGGTGTGATTGGTCATGATGATGATCAAAACTTTGTACTGCGTGCAATTGAATTTCCACGCATTAAAGGTGGCAAACCTTTTGATATTGATACACCCTGGTTTACTGATACATTGGCTGAACTGGATCAATCCAAAGGTAAAAAGGTAGAAACAAGTCACTAGTAGCCATTAACTTTGCTGTGATGGATGGGGGTAGAGCGCGACTTTAGTCCGCTATGAACAGAGACTCTTAGATATTGCGGACTAAAGTCGCGCTCTACAATAGCTATTAAACCAAAGTTGTCAGAGCACTAGTACTCTAACAACATTGATGGACTACCAGTAATTTAGATGTATGGGTGTTTTCTACTGCTAAAAAATGTCTATTTATCTAGGAATTGAGGATTTAGCCTCACTTCTTAGATAAAATATATGGTTTTATTTAATATTACCCTACAGAATCAAATAATTTTTATTATCTATTATGACTCAAAAAAAACCATCAATTCGTCATCGCGGTATTTACTTGTTGCCTAATTTGTTTACCACAGGGGCAATGTTCGCAGGTTTTTATGCAATGACCTCTGCAATTAATGGACGCTTTGAAACAGCGGCTATCGCTATTTTTGTAGCGATGATTTTAGATGGATTAGATGGGCGGGTTGCTCGTATGACTAATACCCAAAGTGATTTTGGGGTGCAATACGATAGTTTATCCGACATGGTTTCGTTTGGCGTAGCACCAGGTTTGGTAATGTATTTATGGGCTTTTGGAAGCTTGGGTAAATTAGGTTTATTTGCTGCCTTTGTTCATACAGCCGGGGGAGCATTAAGGCTCGCCCGATTTAACACTCAAGTTGAAGTGGCAGATAAACGTTATTTTCAAGGGCTACCTAGTCCAGCAGCAGCAGCAATCTTAGCGGGTGGTTTATGGATTAGTCTTGAGCTTGGTTATGATGTTGATTCAATAAAATACCTGGCATTAATTCTGACGATTAGTACAGGCTTATTGATGGTGAGTAATTTTCGCTATTCCAGCTTTAAGGAAATTAATTTAAAAAACAGAGTGCCTTTTGTAGTGGCTATTATCGTCATGCTAGGTATTGGTTTTGTTATGGCGCAGGCAGAAATTATGCTGTTTTTACTGGCTTTGGGATATGCAATTTCAGGCCCTGTTATCACCATGATTTTAATTTTCAGGAAGAAGAGAAAAAACAGAAAAGTTTAATCTTTTTTTGATTCGACATAATCTAGTAAACAAGATAAAGATGTGCTCGGATACAGCATACTGATCCTAAAAAACAGGCTAATATCAACTGATCAAGGAAAATATCCTTGATATTAAATTAAATAGGAAAACTTTCCCGAAAAGCAGATCAATATCGTGTTATCAGGGAAAATTTACCTAAGAAGTATAGTTAGGCAAACAACATGAGCACCTTTGAAGGTCACGTTTATCTAAACCACCATTACCCGCCAGTGCTTTGGAACATAGTGCGTGGTGGATTTGACTCTATTGGCCTACTGACAGACGATAAAAAAGACTTTGCCATATCAGTCTCATTTTCGTCGATGATCCAAAATACATCGGCAAACAGACTGAAGGCAGAACTCTCCTTGGAGCGTGTACGAATGGCTATCACACCAAACAGTGTCTCGAGGCTCCGTGGAGTGTTCGTTTTCAACGATATCGAGAGCATATCCAGAATTTGGGATTCCAATAAGTGGGGAGATCATTTCATAGACGAGTACTTGGCTGATGTTGGGGTTTTGGCAAAAAATTCAACCAAGGTAGATGCGGCCTGGATAGGTGACATCATCAGCGATCAAGGATCGCTTCTTCCTAATTGGGAGAATGCTGCAATCAATTACTGGTCAGGACGACCAAAATCAAGGATAGCTCCAATTTGGGAAGTAATAGTTGAGGGTCGCTTCTGTATATGGTCCATGCACTCAAAAGAAGAGGCGCTTAAGGAAATAACTGCAATCTGGCCAAATTCACTAGGCTTGCTAACGCATAGCATGAATTGCTTCGCCTTAGGCTCTCAGGATGGACAATGCTTCGCCGGAATCACAGGCAATGAGACAGGGATTTCGCTTAGTCACTACCTTAGAATGGTAGATAGCAAAGAAGCTGAATTCATCGAGAATATTGCAAAGCTTCCTGCGGAAAATCCCAAGTTTTTTGCAGGAAACCCAGATCCTAACAAAATGTACCTACCCGACTTAACAGGCTATTCGAAAAAAATATGCACAAAAGACGGTGCAACCTTTACTGCAATATTGGCTTTGCTATCACAACTACAAAACAAGACAGGTTGCAACGACCATGCCTAACGAATTAGGTTAGATGGTGATTCGCGCGTAGCGCGAAGCCACCATCTGAACCGTTTGTTGGACAAGCCCGTTCCTTACGTTAATTGATGAATGACACCATTGAAAATAGCTTTTTATTGTTTGCTCTGAATTGAACCTTCAAAGCCCTTTTTTTATTTGAAATGCGTCTGATTATCAGCATTTTATGGTTGAAGCCAAATATCCT
>JAGLUC010000010.1 GCA_023134955.1 Methylococcales bacterium
TACACTTCGTTTCATACGGGCTACACTATGTGTTAATAAAACAGTGTCAAAATACCCTGCCAGAACTTCTGGGACGATTAATACTTAACTTTCAATTTTGGTTTGATAGAGTGATAAAATAAATGTAGCCTTGATGAAGCAAAGTGGAATCAAGGAATTGAAGCCTGCCGTACTATCATCTGGTTTAATAGTATCCGTTATTCTTTAGCTATAATTAGATAATTGCTATGAAAATTAAATATCCCATACTTATCATGCTAGCAAGCCTGATGCTAATTTCAGTAAGTATTAAATCTAAATCAACTATACAAACAACTCAACAATCTGGACTTTCTATTGCCACCTTTGCCGGGGGTTGCTTCTGGTGTGTAGAATCAGATTTTGAAAAAATCGCAGGTATCCATCAGGCCATTTCTGGCTTTAGTGGGGGGAAGATTACCAACCCGACATATAAACAGGTTTCTATGGGAACTACAGGACATGTAGAAGCTGTTCAAGTCTATTACGATGCAAAAATCATTAATTATAATGATCTTTTACAATTATTCTGGCGACAAATTAATCCTAGCGATAATAATGGGCAGTTTGTTGACAGAGGAAAACACTACCGACCTGTTATTTTTTATCATAATGATGAACAACGCCAACAAGCAGAACAATCCAAACAAAATCTGCAAGATTCAGCTCGTTATGACAAACCTGTCATCACTGAAATTGTAGCGTTTAAAAATTTCTACCCAGCCGAAGATTATCATCAAGATTATTATAAAAAGAATCCCCTTCGTTATAAATACTACCGCTATAACTCTGGTCGAGATCAATACCTGGCTAAAATCTGGGGAAAGGATTTAAAAATGACTAAAATCTCTCAGCAAAAATATTTCAAACCTACTGATGATCTATTACAGAAAAAATTAACACCTTTGCAATATCGTGTCACTCAAAATGATGCCACAGAAAAAGCCTTTGATAATCTTTACTGGGATGAAAAAAGACAGGGAATTTATGTTGATATAGTTAGTGGCGAGCCATTGTTTTCATCATTAGATAAATATAAGTCAGGAACTGGTTGGCCTAGTTTTACCCAGCCCTTAAACCCAAAATATATCGTTAAAAAAATGGATTATCTACTGCTTTATCCTCGTACAGAATTACGCAGTAAATATGCAGACTCTCATTTAGGGCATTTATTTGAAGACGGACTCAAACCCACAGGATTACGTTATTGCATTAATTCAGCTTCATTACGATTTATTCCCATTGAACAATTCAATTCAGAAGGGTATGAGGAATATTTAGAGCAGTTTTTGCCCAAATCAAATAAAAAATGAGGATTTAATAACTTTTAATAAACGAGGCTGGTTAGGTTAACTTTAATTTTCAGGTTATATATTTTTCCCCAACCAACCAGTTGAATACTCTATTTTATTTAATACAATCAATTTTCAACGACCTGATTTTATGATAGAAATTATATTCCCCAAAACTGTGTATTTTTGAGTTAGGACGAAAAATAATTTCTGACTCCTCTAAAATATCCTGTTTTGTAATGCCTAAAGACTTCATTAAAACAGGGTGATTTGCCATTTCTGTTAGTGTCAGCTTAAAGTTTTTATTTTCAAACACTGTCAAAGCAGCTTTAGGGCCAAGCAGAATACTTTCAATTCTTTTATCCCAGTTTTCTCCTTTAACTTTATGCAAACTTCTTAATTTAGTTGAGCCTTGAAGTCGAAAATGCTTGCCTTTGAATTGTGCATCTTCAAAAAAATCAGCCCAACAATCGCTTGTTTTGGCAAAAACAGTTGTTCCACCAGCCAGGAACAATATTAGAATCAGGAACCCTTTAAAACCTTGATGTGTAAAATTTATTTTTTTCATTTACCTTCCCCATCTATTTGTTTAAAAAGGAATGGAATGCATCTTTAGTATGCTCTTTGCACTCAAGAAAGCCTCATTAGTGAATTAATAAAACATTTATACAAGAGGTTACAGAGAAAAAAATGAGCTCTCTAACGCAAAAAATATGAAACCAAATTTTCCACCCACTAGCTCAAAATTGGATAAATTTTTTTCAGAAAGGTTCCTTTTTATTTAATCAGAAATAATTGGGGTCAGTGTAACAATTCAAGCAATCATCAACGCACTTTAATGCGACTTAAAGCATCGTAAATAGGCGTAGCTTGCTTTAATCTACCGACTTTCCCTGGAACAACAAATAATTCTCTGTCATTTAAGCACCTGGCTACTTGCCATGATTTTGTCGCAGCTGGTTTTTTGCTGGTATTTGCACTGGTTGAGACTAGTGGCCCACCCAGTGTTTCACACAATAATCTGGCAACGGGATGTGCTGTCACTCTGACTGCAAGTGATGAATGTTGTCCTGTTAACCATTGAGGCACCCATGTTTGAGCAGGGATTATCCATGTGACTGGTCCAGGCCAGGTAGCTTGAACTTTTAATTTTATCTGCTCATTTAATTGCAGATAAGGTTCAAGTTGAGAAAGGGAAGATGCGATAAGTATTAAGCCTTTATCAATATCACGCTTTTTTAATGCCAACAGATTAAGGACGGCTTCTTCATTAAGTGGGTCGCAGCCTAAGCCATAAACCGCTTCTGTTGGATAGGCAATTACTTCCCCTGCATGAATTTTATGTATGGCTTGTCGAATTTTTAATGAGGTTTTTGTCATCGTGTTGACAGGATATATATCACTAAGATTAGAAGGCTCTGAACTGATACGCTGAAAACATTAAAAAAAATTACAGCTCTACTTGAATGTTCATTTACCTTGCTAGAGTTCAACATGGAATACCAAACTCAATCTTTTGTTGCATTATGTCAATTGAAAAATAACACTGATACTTTTTCTTTGCAGGATAAAATATGCATTGCATTTCACCAGCCGTTTTAGACATGCCATCAGCGCATTCATCAGGTTTTTCTATGGTTTTCATTGCCATATAAAGATCTCTTGCGGAATCACCTTTTAGTTGAATTTTGAGATGACTGTCCTCAATCAGACTAACCATGTTTTTTGAAGAAATAGCATATGCCCCGTTAACCTTATGCCATTCAGCAGCATACACTAATCTTGATGTAACAATTATCAAAATTAGCAGGCTAATAACAAGTCGATTCGTAACTACGAACCCCATTAAAAGGAAAGATTCAGGTTGTTGATTTATCAGGCTT
>JAGLUC010000100.1 GCA_023134955.1 Methylococcales bacterium
CATCCTGTCCGATGACATAACTATCAAGCTCGGCTTTTATTTCTTTAGGTTTAGGCAACTCACCAGCACCAAACTCAGTCTCTTCTTGCAATTCATCTCTGATAATATCATTACAAAGCTCAACACACTCATCACAAACATAAACAGATGGCCCGGCAATTAGTTTTTTAACTTCATCCTGACTTTTTCCACAAAAAGAACAGTAAAGTAGTTTCTGATCATCCTTGCTACCCTTACCCTTATCTTTACTCATTTATTAAGCTCCTAATCATAAATCTATAGTTAAGGAACCTCTGATCAAGTAATGAACTCATACCTTGCATCTGAAATATCCAACTTCTGCGTTGTAAATCTTAATAATAGCTTGAACAGATAAAAATACCAACTATTAATCTTCAATATTTAACTACCGACTGGACAATACTTTATCTATTAAGCCGTATTCTGCGGCTGCTTCTGCACTTAAAAAATTATCTCTATCTGTATCTTTTTGAATTTTTTCAACATCTTGCCCCGTATGATGAGACAAAATATTATTCAATCTTTCTCTAATACTAAGAATTTCTTTTGCATGAATATCAATATCCGATGCCTGCCCCTGAAAGCCACCTAATGGTTGATGAATCATCACTCTTGAGTTTGGCAAACAAAAGCGCTTACCTTTAGCTCCCGCAGTTAACAATAAAGACCCCATGCTTGCAGCCTGCCCAATACACATAGTGCTAACATCAGACTTAATAAACTGCATGGTGTCATAAATTGCCATTCCTGCCGTTACCGACCCACCAGGCGAGTTAATATATAAATGAATATCTTTATCCGGATTTTCTGATTCGAGAAACAATAACTGAGCAACAATAAGGTTAGCCATGTAGTCTTCAACTTGACCCACCAAGAAAATAACACGCTCTTTTAATAATCTTGAATATATATCATATGAACGCTCACCTCTAGCCGTCTGCTCAACAACTATTGGTACCAGCCCACCTGCGGCCTGTGGTGAATTCATTTGATCCAAACCATTATATTGATTCATTATTTATCCTTTAGTATTTACTGACCTTATTGACCTTGCTTTTCCATTACATCATCAAAACTTACAGTTTCATCTGACACTTTTGCTTGAGAAACAATCAACTCAATCGTTTGATCTTCTAAAACCATTTGTTTTACTTCGTTCAAACGTTTTTCATCCGAGTAATACCAGTCAATAATATCCTCAGGTTTCTCGTAACTCCTGGCCATATCTTCGATGGTACTACGAACCTTGGCATCATCTACTTTAATTTCATTCTTTTGAATAACCTCACCCAAAAGCAAACCCAAAGTAACCCGACGTTTAGCTTGTTCTTCAAACATCTCCCTAGGCAAACCCAAGTCCTCAAGCTTCATATTTTGCTGCTTAGCATTCGCTTCATATGGCTTCATCATATTTTGTATTTCTTGATCAACCAAGGCATTCGGCACAGACACTTTAATGGTTTCATTCAAAGCATCCATCACCGCTGTTTTTAGCTTAGCTTTTAAACCCTCAGCCAGCTCTCTTTCCATATTAGATTTAACATCCACATTGAAAGACTCTACTGTGCCATCTTCAACCCCATAAGCTTTGATAAATTCTTCATCCAGCTCAGGCAATACAGCCGATTCTACCTTAAATACCTCGACCTCAAATTCAGCTGTTTTTCCTGCTAATTTTTCACTGCCATAACCTTCAGGAAAATCTACAGTAAAGGTTTTATTAGTACCAGCTTCAAGACCGATCAACTCATTCTCAAAACCAGGAATCATTTTTTCCTCACCAATTTGAACAGCAAAATCCTCTACCTTACCATCAGTAAAATTTTCACCTTCAGACACACCAGAAAAGCTAATTGTAACTTGATCACCTTTTTCTGATGCTCGCTCAACTGCTTGCCAATCTTTTTTCTGATCTCTCAATTTTGCAATCATCGCATCCTGATCAGCTTGCTCAACAGATGCTACAGGTCGTTTAATTTCTATAGAAGATAGATTATCTAGAGAAATTTCTGGATAAACTTCAAATTCAGCAGTGTATTCAAACCCAGCTGTCTCTTTACCAGGTTGAATATGTGGATGACCTGCCGGGGTTAATTTTTGTTCTTGCAAGGCATCGAAATAAGTTGCTTGAACCAAATCACTGGTAACCTCACCCCTCACCCTGTCGGAATACATCTTTTTTACGACGCGAACAGGAACCTTACCAGGACGAAAACCATCAACTTTAACTTCACGCGCTAATGACTTAAAACGAGCATCCATTTTCTCCTGAACCATATCTTCTGGAAGACTAACAGTCATTTTACGGCTTAATTCTGATGTCTTTTCGACAGAAACTTGCATTACTTTACCTCAAACAATAAATTTTGAATTATTTTAGATACCGAAAATCGGCAGTTTATATTTTGCTATATGGACATCTCTATTTATTCTGGCTAAGTAGATATACACTTAAAATTTTTGAGAACAAGACGAAATTCGCGGACAATAGTCAAAATATTTAACTAAATCTAACGAGTATTTTAAGTATATAGAAGCCAGTCATGAATTGATAGAGGTGCTCATATGAGAAATTAACGGTGATTATCGTTAACTAAAAGATTCTAAGTGGTGCGAGCGGAGAGACTTGAACTCTCACATCATAAGATACTGGTACCTAAAACCAGCGCGTCTACCAATTCCGCCACGCTCGCACAAAATATTTTTTAATTATAAATAAGTAATGAAAAATATGCAACTAAAAATAAAGTTTTAAAAAACACTATTCTTGAAGTAAATATAAAACACTGAAAACGAGTGAGTTTTCTGGCTGAATAACGCCAAAAATTGAAAGATAATATGAAAAGCGTCTGTCATTCAAATTTGTTAAAATTGAGTGACTATAAAAGCAAATAAAATAAAGACCCAAGGTCAAATATTCATCAACCAGACAGATACTAATTATCCTCTATTTGGAATCATTTTAACTTGCTACTTGGAGTATACTATTCAAATTTATTGACCTTAGCCAAAAAATAATTATGAGTATAAAACTGTCCAACAGAGTTAATGCGGTAAAACCCTCACCTACTCTTGCTATTACTGCCAGAGCGGCTGAAATGAGAGCTGCGGGGAAAGATATTATTGGCTTGGGTGCTGGTGAGCCAGATTTTGACACCCCTGAACCCATTAAAAAAGCAGCTATTAAGGCGATTAATGATGGATTCACCAAATATACTGCTGTGGATGGTATTCCAGCTTTAAAACAAGCGATTATCACTAAATTTAAAAATGATAACGGCTTCGACTACCAAATGAATCAAATTCTAGTTTCTTGCGGTGGCAAGCAAAGCTTTTTTAACCTTGCACAGGCTTTAATTAATCCAGGTGACGAAGTTATTATCCCTGCACCTTACTGGGTTTCTTATCCTGATATGGTTTTATTAGCGGATGGCACTCCTGTTATTGTGGAAACCACTCAGGAACAGCAGTTTAAAATTACGGCTGAGCAGTTACGTGCGGCAATTACCGACAAAACACGCTTATTTGTCATTAACAGCCCATCAAACCCAACGGGTGTTGCATATTCATCTTCAGAACTTAAAGCCTTAGGTGAAGTACTTAAAGATTACCCCAACATTATCATCGCAACCGATGATATGTACGAGCACATTCTTTGGGAAAAAGGCAGTTTTGTGAATATTCTTAACGCTTGTTCTGATTTATATGACCGTACCATGGTGTTAAATGGTGTATCTAAAGCTTACTCCATGACTGGTTGGCGTATTGGCTATGCCGCCGGACCTTCCAGTTTAATTGCTGCAATGCGTAAAATTCAGTCTCAAAGCACTTCAAACCCAACATCAATCTCTCAATATGCTGCGTTAGACGCTATTTCTGGCGACCAAAGCTGTATTGATACCATGCTGGTTGAGTTTAAAAAACGTCATGACTTTGTGGTTGAAGAGCTTAATACCATTGCTGGTGTTGAATGTATTGCCAGCGACGGGACTTTTTATGTGTTTCCAAATGTTGAGAAATTGATTGCTAATCTGAATGACATTGAAAATGACTTGGATTTTGCAGAATACCTGATTGAAAAAGCAGGGGTTGCCTTAGTACCTGGCTCCGCCTTTGGTTGCCCAGGACATATTAGAATCTCTATTGCCACCAGTATGGAAAATCTGAAAAAAGCATTGGAGCGAATTAAACAAGCTATTTAGTTGAATGTTATGTTGAGGAGTGCAGATTACTCATATACTCTTGTCACTCAAGAATAGCTAATGAATCAATCTATTCGTTTTTCACTACAACTCAGCTACGACCAATACCTTCGAGTTTATCAGGGTTCTGCAAAAAACATCTCTGTTATTGCTGATGACGGACGAAGGATTTCTTTTCCCGCAAGAAATATTCAACAATTCCTAACTAAAGACGGCATTATTGGGTGTTTTGAAATGGAATTAACATCTGAGTATAAATTTGTTGCTGTGGAAAAATTGGGTTAAAAATTACATGGCTATTAACAAACCACAGGTTGGTTGATTGTTATTTGTTGGAAATGAAGCTTTAGCCTCGCCTGAGTCATGCGAGGCTAAAGCTTCATTTCCCAAGTAAAAATTACCAGTTTAATCACTACCTCTCCCAAACACATTCACCACTTATTTTTTTTATTGATTTTAATCGCTGGTGATGTGCGTCTAATTCTTCACCCACACATTGAATAACTTTAAGCTTTTGTCTATCAGATGGTAAACGAATAATCCCCTGCTGTTTTTCCTCTTGTCTTTCATCAAAATCCATTAAAGAGAATTGCCCACCTGTCATTGCCAGATAAACTTCGGCTAGAATCTCGGCATCTAATAAAGCGCCATGTAATTCCCTGTGGCTATTATCTATGCCAAAGCGTTTACATAGAGCATCCAGGCTAGCTCTTGCTCCTGGGTATTTTTTTCTGGCAAAAGGCAGAGTATCAAAAACCGTGCTGTGTTCTTCTACCGTGGTTCCCCTATCTTTTAGTTGGGAAAATTCATGATTTAAAAAGCCTACGTCAAAAGGAGCATTATGAATAATTAATTCTGCACCTTTAGTAAAGGCTAAATAGTCATCAACAATATCTTTAAATCTCGGTTTATCTTGCAAAAATTCATTGCTAATACCATGGACTTCAATAGCCCCCTGGTCTATCACCCGGTCGGGGTTAATATAGACATGAAAGGTATTATTAGTAATTCGGCGATTAACCAATTCAACACAGCCTATTTCTATAATTCTATGCCCTTCTCTGGTATTTAGACCTGTTGTTTCAGTATCTAATACCACTTGCCTTACGACTTCTTCACTCATATTTTCCGACTAATTAGTTTTGTTTAATAGCTTGCCAAATCACAAACTTTTTATTAGATGCAACTTCTTTACATTGTCCAAATTCTTTTTTCAAGTCAAGATGATAACCAAGGTGTCGGTTGCCTATCACCCTTAATTCCCCAGCTTTTTTAAGCACTCGATAAGATTGTTTAAACATTGATAATGCAATCTGATTGCCTATGGTATTTTGTTGATGAAACGGTGGATTACAGACTATCAAATCCATTGATTCAGCTTTAAACTTAGTTAATCCATCGCCCACATAATATTCAGCCGATCTGCCTTCAAAAGCCCGCTGGAAAGTTTCTTTTGCTGATGCAACTGCCATATAAGATTCATCAACAAAATGTAAATTTGCCGAATCATGATTCTGAGCCAGCATTAATCCAACCACTCCATTGCCACAGCCTAAATCAACAATATCTTTAGCCTGAATATTTTTTGGCAAATATTGTAATAAAAATCGGCTTCCAATATCTAAACTGTCCCTAGAAAAAACATTGGCATGATTACAAATATTATAATCCGTATTTTCTAATTGATAATAAACTGGATAAGGACTTTTTACTTGTTCTAATGACAAATCTACTGTTGCAAAAATCAAACGTGCTTTTTTCTTTGCTAAAGAAGGTTTGGTAATACCTACATATCTTTCCATCAGCTTCCAGACAGAAGCTGGCATAGCTTTTACCATCCCTGCTGCTATCACCACCGTATCTGCTGTTAGGATTTTTTGTAAATGAATTAATTGCTGTTCAAAATACGCTAAAGTTTTTGGTACTTTAATTAAAACTATATTAAAGCTTTGTGTTGTCCAATCCAGAGAATCCCTCAACTCAATACTATGCTCAGTAATATTATTTGCCGTTAAATTTTGTTTAGTCGCATGCTGAGACAGCCATGAGTCTGAAATAACTGTTGGACTAAATTTATGTAAGGCGCAACCCAGCGCACCAAAACTATCATTAAGGATGAGTACTTTTCTATCAGTTTTCAAACTATCTTGTTCAAACAAATGCTGCAATAAATATTCATCGGCAGCATCCCATGCCCTTAGCTGGTCATTATGTCGATAAGGCAAGCGTTGTAATTTAAACTTACCTTGTGGTACATCAAGTACGCCTTCCATAATCCCTAATTCAATCATCTTTAACAAAAAATATTATAACCTGCTTTGAAACGCTCTAACTCTTAAATAAAATGGTAACAAATAAGGTAAAATTAAGCTTTTTCCTATTAACATAGATTATGCACATTCAATGGTATCCTGGTCATATGCACAAGGCCAGCAAAGAAATCAAAGAGGTTTTGCCTAAAATTGATCTGATTATTGAAGTTCTGGATGCTCGCATTCCTTATAGCAGTCAAAATCCCATGTTATCAACACTACGAGGTCACAAGCCCTGTATTAGAGTGCTTAGCAAAACTGATCTTGCTGACCCTGTAATAACCCAACAGTGGCAAGACTATTTAGAACAGGAAGTTGGCGTTAAAACACTGGCTGTTACCACTCAACAGCCAGATAAAATAAAACAGATTAGCCAGTTATGTCATAAAATGCTGCCTGAAAAAGGGTCTAATGACAAAATCATAAAAACTATGATTATGGGGATTCCTAATGTTGGTAAATCGACCATTATCAACATTCTTGCTAATCGCATTATTGCTAAAACTGGTAATGAACCTGCTGTTACTAAGCGACAACAACGCATTAAACTGGACAATAATATCATTTTATCTGATACCCCTGGTGTTATGTGGCCAAATGTAGAAAATCAGCACAGTGGTTATCGCTTGGCTGCAACAGGGGCAATAAAAGATACCGCTATTAATTATGATGATATTGCATTTTACACCGCAGAGTACTTATTATCGACTTACCCTGAGCTATTAAAATTACGATTCAAACTGGATAAAACACCTGATAATGAAACTGATTTAATGGAAGCAATTGGTAGAAAACGTGGCTGCTTACGTGCTGGAAAACAAGTTGATATTGAAAAAACCAGTAAAATATTAATTACTGAGTTACGTGCGGGAACAATTGGCAAAATTACTCTTGAAACCCCAGATATGATAGAAAATGAACTAATACAGCTAGCTATTAGCAAACAACATAAGGCAGAAAAAAAAATCAACAGAAAACAAAAATGGAAAGCAACAAAACAAGCCTAGTCAAATTAGGGTTACTTACTTTTTAGCACTTTTAATATATACTAACATTACTTAAGGCTTCATAGTCCATCCATTGTTTTAATAAAAAATCAAACCTTATGAATCATACTCCCCCTCACATCCTAATTGTTGATGATGAAGCATTAAATTTAGAAATCATTTCTGAATATTTAAGTGAATTTGATTATAGAGTCAGTACTGCTGAAGATGGAGCCATTGCCTGGGCAATGTTAGAAAGTAACCCAACAGACTTTGATGTCATTTTATTAGATAGAATGATGCCAAATATGAATGGTATGGAAGTTTTAGAAAAAATAAAGCAGCACCCTATCCTGCAACACTGCCCCGTTATTTTTCAAACAGCTAAAGCCAGTACCTCTGATATAGCAGAGGGCATGAATGCGGGTTCTTATTACTATTTAACCAAACCTTTTGAAGAACAAGTCCTTTTATCAGTAACTAAAACAGCGGTTAATGATCGCTTACGTTACAAAGAAATTTCTGATATTCTCGACCAAACCAAGCTTACCTTAGGCTTGCTTAATTCTGCTGATTTTGAATTTAAATCTCTTGAAGAAGCTAAGGCCATTTCCTCATTAATATCTAATGCCTGCCCTGATCCTGCATCTGTTGTTATGGGTCTTACTGAACTAATGATTAATGCTATAGAACATGGTAATTTAGCGATTACCTATAATGAAAAATCTGATTTAAATAATAATGGTACTTGGCTAAAAGAAGTTAATAAACGACTCTTATTAGATAAAAATATTAATAAGTTTGTTGCCGTTAGCTTTCAGCGTCACCCTGGCTTCATTGAAATATCTGTGACAGATCAAGGAGAAGGCTTTGATAGTAGTTCATATATGGAATTTGACCCAGACAGAGTAATGGACAATCACGGTCGCGGTATTGCTGTCGCCAATAAATTAAGTTTTTCTTCCGTTGAATATAAAGGCAAAGGCAATGAAGTCCATGCTCGCATACTACTCAATTAACGCATCATTAAGAAAAGGCTCTGGTATGTGCAGGAGCGTCCGCCCCCAGCGCAATATGATCTAGGGCATCCAGCCGGAACCAAATGAACAAAAAAATAACTTCTGAATCAGACGAAATAGCTCAAGTCATGTGTGAGCTTTCTAGTTTAAAAAAACATAATGCAGAACTATCTCAAGCTGGTTTTGAGCTTGTTAATACCCAATCAAAACTACAATCCTTATTACACAATGCCTCAGATGGCATCATTAGTTTTGCTGCTGATGGCACGGTAGAAACATTTAATATTGCTGCTCAGCATATTTTTGGCTACAGCGAAAGTGAAATTATTACACGTAAAATACCCGATCTTATTCCCTGCTCCGACTGGGTTAACGATAATGTCGGTGCTTATATCCGTTATTTTATAAATTCTCGTGCTTCATCCAACATTCCACTATTAGGTAAACATAGAATGGGATTTGATATTTTACTCCATGTTTCAACTGGACAAGCGAGTAACCAAGATACAGTATTTTTTGACGATGATACTAATAACGAGGCAGACCCATTTACAAATGAAGATGAGATAGAAAACCAAACCATTATCTGTTTTTTTAGAGATATTACCCTTGATAAAAAACTTGAAAAAGAATTAGCAGATCATAAACATACCTTGGATCTAGCGGCTGGGGTTTTTATCCGAGATAATGATTTTAGAGTTATTGATGTTAATGATCACTTTTGTCAGATTTTAGGAAGAAATCGTAATGAATTTATTGGTGAGCAATGTATTCATTTGAAATTTTCAGGCATTCCCAATAATGAACTTCAGCTACAACACAGGGCAGAATTTTTAGCTCTAGGAAACTCCTGGTCTGGTGAATCCTGCTTCTTAAACAAACAAAAACAACAAATTTGGTTTACAGAAAGTACCACACCTTTTCTTGATAAAAATGGTATTCCCTACCAATATCTCAGTATTCTGATTGATATTACCGATAGAAAATATTTTGAATCTCAACTACAACAACATAGAGATCATTTACAAGATTTAGTTGATGAGCAAGTTACTGACCTTAGACGAGCAAGAGATGCAGCTGAAATTGCTAACGCATCAAAAAGTGATTTTTTAGCTAATATGTCACATGAACTAAGAACCCCCATGCATGGTATTCTTAGCTTTACTCAATTATGTTTAAAGCAATTTAAGACTAATACCCTTGATGAAAAACAGACAAAAAAAGTCCATAAATTTCTTTCTAACATCCAAACCAGTAGTCATCGCTTACTTGCTCTTGTTAATGATTTATTAGACTTATCAAAGCTTGAATCCGGTAAAGAAAATTTTTATTTTGAAAAACAAGATTTACATCTACTTCTAAAACAAATATTCATAGAAAACAAGGCTAAATTACAAGAACAAAAAACACGACTACAGATCAATAAACCAACAATTCCCGTCATTGTTTCTTGTGATAAAAGTAAAATTTTAAAAGTGCTAAGTAACTTGATTGGTAATGCCATTAAGTTCTCACCCACCAACTCAACCATTGAAGTAAACTTTGAAAAATACCAGACCATACCTGGCAGACGCGCTACTGATAGTACTCAAGTCGACTGTGTTTTACTATCTATTGCTGATCAAGGCATTGGTATCCCTAAAAATGAGTTGCACACAATTTTTGATAAATTCATCCAAAGCAGTAAAACCAAGAGTGGTGCTGGAGGAACAGGTCTTGGCTTGTCAATTAGCCATGAGGTCATAAAGGCTCACAAAGGTAAAATATGGGCAGAAAACAACCCTAAAGGCGGGGCTATTTTAAAATTCTATTTACCTGCTTTATAAATAATTTTACTGAAACGATTTCAATAATTCATTTTGGGCGATATAAGGCTCTTCATTAACCCCAGGTTTTTGCTGCTGATAACTGCCATCACTTTGCAGTATCCATGCTTGAGCATTATCTTTTAAATAACAGTCTAAGTCATTCAGTATCCGTGCATGTAGTTTCTTATTATCCACGGGAAAACAAGTTTCAACCCGCCTAAACATATTTCTGCTCATTAAGTCGGCACTTGCGGCATAAACCTCCCATTCACCTGCATTATCAAATGCATAAACACGGGTATGTTCAAGAAACCTGCCAATAATAGAACGAACTTCAATATTTTCTGAGATACCTTTAATCCCAGGTCTTAAACTACAAACACCTCGCACAATTAACTTGATTTCAACATCCGCTTGAGAGGCTAGATATAACGCCTTAATTAATTCCTCTTCTACTACGGCATTAACTTTAATAATTATTTTGGCAGATTTTCCATTCTGTTTATTCTTAATCTCTCGATCAATTTTGCTTAAAAGCCCTTTATGTAAAGTGAAAGGTGACTGCAAAAGTTTATGTAATTTACTGACTTTGCCTAAACTGGTTAATTGCACGAAAATCCGTCTGATATCTTCTCCTAATTCTTTATTACAACTAAACAAGCCATAATCTGTATAGAGTCTAGCTGTTTTAGGGTGATAATTACCTGTTCCTAAATGCACATAATTCCGTAAAACCTTACCTTCTTTCCTTAGAACCAGGCACATTTTGGCATGTGTTTTATAACCTACTACACCATATACAACATGCACTGCGGCTTCTTGTAATTTAGCAGCCAAACCTATATTTTCTTTTTCATCAAATCGCGCACGTAATTCAATCACCACTGTGACAGATTTTCCAGCCACTGCTGCTTTAACTAATGCAGCTACAATTGGAGAGTCTACCCCTGCTCTATAAAGTGTTTGTTTAATAGCCAGTACATTTGGATCAATCGCTGCTTGACGAATAAACTCAACAACAGGTCTAAATGATTGGTAAGGATGGTGCAATAAAATATCTTGCTTTTTAATCGCATCAAAAATATTCTTTTTACGCCCCAGTTGAGCTGGCTCATGTATTTTAAAGGGAGGAAATTTAATATCAGGACGTTCAATTAAACTATATATTTCTTGCACCCGACTTAAATTAACAGGACCTTTGACCTGAAAAACTCGCTCAGTATTTAATCTGAATCGTTCTTTTAAGAAAAAAACTGTTTCTTCTGGGCAATTTTCATCTATTTCCATGCGTACTTCATCGCCATAATTTCGCATCACTAACTCACCTTCTACCGCATGCAAAAGATCATCAATGGCATCATCATCAACAAAAAAGTCACTGTTTCTAGTGACTCTAAATTGATGACAGCCCTTAATGGTCATGCCTGTAAATAATTCATTAACAAAGGCATGAATAACAGAAGAGAGAAAAACAAAATCATTAGCCCCACTTTTGGTTTCTTCTTCAGGTAATTTAATAATTCTAGGTAAGGAACGAGGTACTTGTAATATGGCACGACCACTATTCCGCCCAAAAGCGTCCTTACCAGTCAGAGAAATTATAAAATTCAGACTTTTATTAAGAATACGGGGAAAAGGATGAGCAGAATCCAGACCTACAGGTGTAAGAATGGGTAATAATTCATCGTTAAAAAACTTCTGTAACCATTTACGTTGTATTTCTGTCCACTCATCTCGACGAATAAAGCAAATATTTTCATCATTTAACTGGGGGATCAATAGATTATTAAGCACTTGATATTGTTCATCAACCAACTCATGAGATTTATTGTTTATTTTTTCCAGTTGCTCATTTGGTGTTAGACCATCTGCGCTTATCGCGCCAGGGTCTATATTAGCCATTTGTAAAACACTAGCAACACGAACCTCAAAGAACTCATCAAGATTTGAACTGGAAATACATAAATAATTAAGTCGTTCAAGCAATGGAATAGATTCGATTTTTGCTTGAGCTAAAACCCTGGTATTAAATTCTAATAAACTTAATTCACGGTTAATATAATATTCTGGTTTATCTAGTTCAGTTATTTCCATTAGTTTTTGAATTATTCTGTTGTTTTTATATTAACATTCTAACATTTTACTTAGGCTGCTTATTAATAAACTCTATTTCCCTGTAAACCACCTGTATGAATAGCCACTATTTTTTCTCCAGAGTTAAAAGCATCCTGCTTGATTAAATCAAATAAGCCATAAAACATTTTTCCGGTATAAACGGAATCTAATGCTATATCATACTGTTTTTTAAATGTTTCTATATATAAAGATAGTTCATTATTGGTTTTTGCAAAGCCGCCAAAATGATATTGCAAATAAATATTCCAGTTATTTTGAATGTGTTGTTGATTAAGTAAGTTAGCAACATCTTTAAACAAAAAATCAGCTCCTTTTAATGCTGAAAATCCATATACTTTAGTCTTCACCAAATTAGAAGTAAGCAGTCCAGCTAGTGTTGTACCTGTGCCACAAGGTATACATAATGTATCAAAATCCATGTCAATTTCAGACACTAACTCCGCTACACCTTGTAAGGCTAACTCTGTTGCCCCACCTTCTGGCAACCAATACTCCCCTGATTTAATGCCAGGTAATTGATCTGGTTTTTTATAGTTTCTTAATATTCTGTAGTCTGTTCGAGAGACAAATCTAAGTTCCATTCCCCATGATTGAATATCCTGTATCGTAGCACTCAACTTTTTAGGTTGTTCACCACGTATATAAGCGATGGTTTTTAGGTTTAATTGTTTGCCAACAAGAGCAAGCGCATGTAAATGATTTGAATAAGCCCCACCCATACTGATAATGCTGTGAAAATTATTATTCAATGCATCATTAACAATATATTTAAGCTTCCGCCATTTATTACCTGAAATGATTGGATGAATTAAATCATCTCGCTTAACCCATAATTCGATATTCTTTTGAGTTAATAATGGCGAATGGAGCTGGGTTAATATTGATGGCTTAAACTGTTTTTCCAGCTCAATCAGTTTAGAATGCACTATGTTCTTTAGCTTGCTTAATTGCCCACGCTACATCAGCTGCTTGTCTGTTTTCTTCAACATCATGTACTCTGAATATTTTAACTCCTGCCATAATACCTAAGGCAGTGGTTACTGCTGTAGCTGTTCCTAATGACTTAGGCGATGAAACTGAACACAGGCTGCCCATAAATCGTTTACGACTAGTGCCTAATAATACCGGATAACCCATTTTAACAATATCTTCTAAATGAGCCAGTAAATTAATATTATCTTCCCTTCTTTTACCAAAGCCAATACCTGGGTCAATGGCTATATTATGCTTCTTAATCCCTGCTTCCAATGCTTCTTCAACACTTGTCATTAACGATTCCACTACTTCACTGACAACTTCTTCATAACTGGGATTTTCCTGCATGGTTTTTGGAGTACCTTTTTTGTGCATTAATATAATTGGCACTTCACGCTTACTAACCAGTTTGAACATTGCTGCATCAGATTGCCCGGCTGAAATGTCATTCACAATATTTGCCCCAGCCTTTAAAGCGGCATTAGCAACCCCACTTATTGTGGTGTCAATGCTAATTAAGACAGTATCAGAAAGCTGTTTTCTAATGGCTTTTATAATAGGTACAACTCGTACAATTTGTTGCGCTTCGGCTACAGAGTCTGAACCAGGTCGAGTTGATTCTCCACCTATATCAATAATATCAACCCCAGCCGCCATCATTTTTTTTGCATGTTTAACCGCAGATTCAACCTCTGTGAACAATCCTCCATCGGAAAAGCTATCAGGTGTGATGTTTAAAATCCCCATTATTAGAGGCTTGTCGATTTTGTTGAATATTCCTTTGCTATTACTCATTTTGATAAATACTGTTGCTTTTATTGGCTTTCATAGTTCCAAGCCTAATTTTCTAATAAGGTATAATGCCAAGATGACCGACCACAAAACAAACCAACCTCGAATTGCCTGGGCCATTACTGGTTCTGGTCATTATATAGAAGAATGTCTTGAATTTATGCTTACATTAGAAAATGTTGATTTATATTTAAGCCAGGCAGGCGAGGAAGTATTAAAAATGTATGGCATCGACCTTAATGAAATACGCCAAAAACTCCCTGTGTATCGGGATAAAGCCGCTTCTTCGCCACCAGTAGGTCATTTTTACAAAGGCTATTACCATACCTTTGTGATGGCTCCAACTACTTCTAATACCATTGCTAAATGTGTCTTGGGTATCGCAGATTCACTGGTGACTAATTTATATTCCCAGGCAGGTAAATGTCGTGTCCCTAGTATTGTCTATCCTTGTGATATTGCACCAGAAATGGAAACTACTGCACCAGGTGGTAAAGTAATGGTTTATCCTAGAAAAATTGATCTTGAAGCAACCGCTAAAATTCGTGATTTTGAATACACAGAAGTTGTAGAAAGTGTGGATGAATTACAAGCAGCCGTACTGCACCGGATTAAATCACTCGCATAATGTCTGATTCCAACACCAAACCAGAACATATTCTGTTTTTAACAGGAAAATTAGCAGAAAAACAGTTTCATCAAATTTTAGAAAAAATGCAACCTGAGTTCAGCTATACAGTGCATCAGCTTGGTCTTAAAGTTGCAGCACTGATGACCACAGATATGATTAACCGTCGTTTAAAAGACACCTTTAATGCTGATAAAATTATTCTTCCAGGACGTTGTCGAGGCGATATTGCCAGTTTATCCACGACTCTGGGCTTACCTATAGAGCGCGGCCCAGATGAATTAAAAGATTTACCCTTGTTTTTTGGTAAAGCTGCTCTTAAGATTGATTTATCACAATATAAAGTCAAAATCTTTGCTGAAATTGTAGATGCACCCAATATTTCGGTAGAAGAAGTGCTAAAACGCGCTTATTATTTCCAGAAAAATGGTGCAGATGTGATTGATATTGGCTGTCTTCCAGGGACTCAATTTCCTCATATGGAAAAAATTATTCATGCCTTAAAACAGGATGGTTTTACTGTCAGTATTGATTCTTTAGAAGATGATGATTTACTGCGTGGTGGTAAAGCAGGTGCAGACTATATGCTAAGTTTAACCAACAAAAGCATCTGGATTGCCGATGAAGTGGACAGCATTCCTATTCTGATTCCTGAAGTGCATGGTGATTTATCTTCCCTTGATCATGCAATTTCTGTATTACAGAAAAAAAACAAAGCCTTTATTGTTGACCCAATTTTAGATCCCATTCATTTCGGTTTTACTGAATCTATTGCCCGTAATTTTAACTTTAGACAAAAACACCCTGATATTGAAATGATGCTAGGGGTAGGAAATATTACCGAACTGACTCATGCTGACACATCAGGCATGAATACCTTGCTGCTAGGCATGTGTTCTGAGTTAAATATCAATCATATTTTAGCCACCCAAGTCAGCCAACATGCCTGTCGTGCCATTAAAGAAGCAGATCAGGCTCGACGTATGATGTATGCGGCAAAACAAAACAATACCTTACCTAAACACATATCCTCTAGCTTAATGACGGTACATGACAATGCACCTTTTCCTTATCAACATGAGGAAGTTAAAGCATTTGCTAACGAAATTAAAGATCCTAGCTTTCGCATACAAACCAGCCCTGATGGTATTCATATCTATAATCGTGATGGTATGCACACAGCAACTGATCCATTTGACCTGTTTCCTAAATTACAGGTGGAAGATGATGCTGGTCATGCCTTTTATTTAGGGGTCGAATTAGCCCGTGCTGAAATTTCCTGGCAATTAGGTAAACGCTTTAATCAAGACCAGATGCTGGATTGGGGCTGTGCTACAGAGTTAACTGAATCAACTATAGACCTGCATAGTTTTAAACCAGCAGGCACTACTTTACAAAGCAAAAAATGATACAAGAAGTTTTAGTCACCACCCAAAATGCTGAAGGGGTTACTCATATTACCCCTATGGGCATACATGTTATAGATGATGATTTTATTATCTTACCTTTTCGTCCATCCACCACGCTGGACAATATTTTACAGTCAAAAACAGCGGTGATTAATTATTGTAATGATGTGCGTATATTTGCCGGTTGTTTAACAGGTAGACGCGACTGGCCTTTAACTGCCACACAAAAAATAAAAGGACATTATTTGTCTGCTGCATTGGCCCACAGAGAAGTTGAGTTAATCCGCATTGAAGAAGATCCTACTCGCCCAAAACTTTACTGCAAAACCATTAACTTAGTTAACCACTCTGCCTTTCAGGGCTTTAATCGTGCTCAATTTGCTGTTTTAGAAGCGGCTATCTTAGTCAGTCGATTAAAAATGTTGCCCATAGAAAAAATTGAACCTGAAATAGCCTATCTCAGCATTGGTCTAGATAAAACCGCTGGCGATCATGAGCGTGAAGCCTGGGGTTGGCTAATGACTATTATTGATCAACACAAGCAACAGACCGTTCAATCATGACAGCTATGCTAGCCAGTGTTAACAGCCTTGAAGAAGCGCAACTCATTATCAACACGACTATCGATATTATTGATCTAAAGCAACCAGAACAAGGTGCTTTAGGTGCTTTGTCTACCGATACCGTCACCCAAATTGTTCAATTTGTTAATCAACAAAAGCCCATTAGTGCCACAATTGGCGACTTACCTATGCAGGCTGATCTGGTTTATAACGCGGTAACGGCTATGACTAAAACGGGGGTTGATTATATTAAAATTGGTTTCTTCCCTGATGGAGATTGGCAATCAATCATCACCTCACTAGGCACAATTACCCAGCAAGGACATCGATTAATTGCCGTTCTTTTTGCAGATACCCAACCTGATTTAAACACCCTTAAACAACTGAAAAAGGCTGGATTTATCGGTGTTATGCTGGATACTATGAATAAATCCAAAGGCTCTTTATTGCAAGTTATGCCACTCACTAAAATTGATGAATTCGTAACACTAGCCAGGCACCATCAATTATTATGTGGCTTAGCCGGCTCATTAAAACAACAGGATATTTCTAAACTTATGCCCTTTAATGCCGATTATTTAGGCTTTAGGGGGGCTTTATGTGAGAATCATAATAGAACTGCCCAATTAAATAACGATGCGATAAATTTAATTCTTAGTTATTTTAAATAAATATTAAGGGGCTATGTCAGTTATGAGCATACAAAAAATAATGAGTACAAGGATAGTCACTGTTGAAATGGATGACTCTTTGGGAGTCGTTAAGGAAATTTTTGACAACACTCGCTTTCACCACATACTGGTCATTGATTCTGACAAGCTTGTTGGTGTTATTTCAGATAGAGATCTGTTAAAAGTCATCAGTCCAAATATTGGAACTGCTGCTGAAACTACAAGAGATTCAGAGACCCTGAATAAGTGTGCGCATCAAATAATGACCAGAAAACTCATTACTTTAAAACCAACCTCCAGTATTATCAAAGCCATCCAGATATTTAACACAGAAAATATTTCCTGCATCCCTATTATCAATAACAAACACCAGGCGGTTGGTATAGTCAGCTGGAGAGATATACTTCGCACTATCTCCCATACAGAATTTATAGTTAATTAACACAACCCAAAGTACTCACATGAATAAAAAAATGTCCATTACCACTAAAATCCTTATTGCCATGGCTATAGGTCTCATGACAGGTAGTTTAATCAATCTGTTTGCTCAAGACATTAGCTTTGTTCAGACTTATTTTGTTAACGGCCTGTTTCATGTTGTAGGTGCAGCCTTTGTTAACTCATTAAAAATGTTAGTTGTGCCTTTAGTTACTTTTTCACTCATTTGTGGTGTTTGTGGTATTGGCGATGTTGCAGTATTAGGCCGTGTAGGCATCAAAGCCTTTGTCCTGTATATTTTAACAACTGCGATGGCAATCACCCTGGCTTTAGGACTAGCATTACTGATTGCACCAGGTGAAGGCTTTGAACAGGCAGCAGGGACTGGTGCAGACTTTGTAGCAAAACCTGCTCCACCCCTGACTGATGTTTTTATCAACATAGTCCCCAGTAACCCTGTTAATGCCTTTGCTGAAGGTAATATGTTACAAATTATTTTCTTTGTTATTTTATTTGCCATAGCCATGTTAATGACAGGAGATATTGGTCGTCAACTAACAAAAACTGCAGAAAATTTAAATGAAGTAATGATGAAAGTCGTCACTTTAGTAATGGATTTTGCCCCTATAGGCGTATTTTTCCTAATGGCTAAAACTTTTTCTATACAAGGCATTGGGCTTATCATGCCAATGATAGGCTATTTCTCTGTAGTCATCCTGTGTTTGCTATTACATGGCTTAGGCACATTCAGTTTATTACTGATCTTTTTAGCAAAACTAAATCCTTTGGTTTTCTTAAAAAAAATGCGCCCGGCTCATGTTTTTGCCTTTAGTACTGCCAGTTCAAATGCTACTATTCCAGTCACCCTACAAGTGGTCGAAAAAAGACTGGGGGTCGATAACTCTACCGCCGCGTTTACTGTGCCATTAGGTGCAACCATTAATATGGATGGCACAGCCATTATGCAAGGTGTAGCCACAGTTTTTATTGCCAATGTATACGCCATTGACCTAGGTTTAGTGGATTACATAACTATTATTGGCATGTCCATACTGGCATCAATTGGTACAGCTGGCGTTCCAGGCGTTGGTTTAATTATGTTAGCCATGGTGTTCAACCAGGTTGGTTTACCTATAGAAGGTATTGGCTTGATTTTGGGGGTGGATAGATTATTAGATATGGTACGTACAGCAATTAATATTACAGGCGATGCCACGGTGACTTGCATTGTGGCACGTAGCGAACAAACCATTGATGATAAAATCTTTCAAAACCCTGATGCAGGCGTTATTACAGAGATTGAATTACCGCATAAAGGCTAGTACTCTAGCAACTTGGGTTTGATACGCACTGTAGAGCGGACTTAAGTCACGCTCTACAAAACAGCCATCTAACTTAAGTTGCGAAGTACTAGTAGTACGGCAACTTTGGTTAGATGGATAGAAAGAATGTCAAATTTAAAAGAATTTTGAAGAAGAGACTTGTTTTATTTTCTCCTCACCCAACCCTCCCCATCAAGGGA
>JAGLUC010000101.1 GCA_023134955.1 Methylococcales bacterium
CTTGTTCGGCTTCATATTTAGATAAGCCATAAGGGTCACTTGGTATAAATTTATCTTCCGGGGAAAAGGGAGTGCCTTCCGTCAGTTCACCATTTACCTTGATAGAGCTGATAAAAATAAAACGATTAACACCCGCGTCAACTGCCTGCCTTGCTAGATTTAATGTTCCTGCTGTATTTACCTGCCGAAACTCAGTTAAAGGATCGGTAACAGAGTCGTTCATAATATGAGCGCGTGCGGCACAGTGTACTATCGTATCAACTTCTTTCAGCGCCTCAGCCCAATTAATAAAAGAAGATAAACTACCAATAACACACTGCTCAACCGAACTAGGTAGAGCGCTCGATAATTGTCTAACGGCCGCCCTAATAGAATAATTCCTAGTGCATAAATGACTTATTAATGCTTGCCCTACAAAGCCTGTAGTACCGGTAATTAAAATCCTCACTATAATCCACTTTGCTTCAATAAGTCATTATAGATTCTCACATGAGCCTCAACTATAATTTCTATTGCATATTCATTTTCAGCCAAAATACGCCCCGCCACTCCCATGTCATTGCGAATTTGAGGATTATCAATTAAATACTCAATAGCATTCGCTAAAGCAAGTGAATCTTTAATAGGTATCAATATACCTGTTTTATCAGGTTCAATTGCATCCCTACACCCAGGGTGATTCGTTGTAATAACGGCACGACCACAAGCTGCCGCTTCAACTAGAACTTTCGGTAATCCCTCACCATAAAAAGAAGGTAAAACCACAATGTTGGAGGATGCAAAGAGTTCTGGAATATCATTTCTAAGCCCTAAGAGCTCAACAAGCCCTTCAGACTGCCATTCCTTCAACTGCGCTTCAGACACTGTATTTGGGTTACCATTATCAGGCTCCCCAATTAACCAGAAATGAACATTAACGCCTCTCTCTTTTAAAATCCTTGATGCAGAAGCAAACACCTCCACGCCTTTATCAATCAATAACCTTGCGGCAAAAGAGACTACAGCAACTCCCTTAGGCTCGGGAGTATATGGACATAAATTTAAATCAACCCCCGAACCACGGATGATTACTGACTTCTCTAAAGAAAGAACACTCCAGTCTAGTAATAACTTTCGGTCATCTCTATTTTGGAAGATAACCTTCTGGCTTTTATGCCCCAAGGATAATTTAAACAATGGGTATAAAAGACTCCTTAAAACCCTGTATTTCAAATTTTGTGATGAAAATAAAATCCCCAGTCCGGCAACGGCAGAAACAACAGAAGGAACTCTTGCCAATCGAGCTGCAATTCCACCATACAAATAAGGCTTGATTGTTATTAAATGAGCTATATCAGGAGATATCTCTTTAAATAGCTTATAAAGTATTAAGATTGTTCTTAACTCATAAAATGGGTTACTTCCTTTTCTTGAAAGCTTAATACTGTGAAATTTAATTCCAGTATTGTTCAAACTCTCTGGGCAAGCACCAGGAGCAGCAACATGCACCTCCCAACCCCGATTGACCGCATCCAATCCAATTGCCATTCTATGTGAAAGAAAATAGGACGATTCATTTAAAACAAATAATAACTTCATTTAATACTCAGTTTTCATATAGGCACTTTATTGTATTTCACCCTATGTTTTTTTTGTGCTTGGCTTTTATGCTTTTTAATCCAGATACCGCACCAATCTCATACAGAAATATCAAAAACATGTTCAATCTCTAAAGCATATAAATTACTTATCATAACTCTGAAACCATTCTACAAATTGCTTAATTCCCACTTCGATCTCTGTTTTTGGTTTAAATCCCACCTCCTCCATCAACTCACTGACATCAGCAAAAGTTCTAGGCACATCCCCAGCCTGCATGGGTAAGTTATTACGCACAGCCTGCTTACCTGTTGCCATTTCTATGGCATTGATAAATCGCTCTAAGCTGATCGGCTGGTTATTACCAATATTAAAGATTTTATACGCTGCTTCTGCTGTACTAAATTCACTGCTTTGTTTTTTAGGGATGCAGTCCATAATGCGCGTAATGCCTTCAACAATATCATCAATATAAGTAAAGTCACGCTCCATTTCACCGTGATTAAATATATTAATGGTTTCGCCTTTTAAGATTTTCTCTGTAAAAGAAAAATAAGCCATATCCGGTCGCCCCCAAGGTCCGTAAACGGTAAAGAAACGTAATCCAGTGGTGGGAATGTCGTATAAATGACTATAGGTATGTGCCATTAATTCATTGGATTTCTTAGTGGCCGCATATAGAGAAATAGGATAATCCACTCGATCCTCAGTGGAGAAAGGTATTTTCGTATTCATACCATACACTGAGCTAGATGAGGCATAAAGGAGGTGTGCTGTTTTTTGCTGGCGACAGCCTTCTAATACATTTACAAAACCAATAAGATTTGAGTCTACATAGGCATGTGGATTTTCTATTGAATACCGCACGCCTGCTTGGGCTGCTAAATGAATGACTCGATCAAATTTATATTGTTCAAATAGACTTTCCATTTCCTTTCTATCGGCAATATCCATTTTTATAAACTGAAAGTTTTCTTGCTGAGGATGTTTTTTTATTTCAGCTAAACGACCACGCTTTAAGTTCACATCGTAATAATCATTAAGATTATCAATACCTATTATTTCATGACCTTGACTTAGTAAGGCAATAGCCGCATGAAAGCCTATAAATCCTGCTGAACCTGTTATTAATATTTTCATTTATTATCCTTTCCAATTTACTCCGTACTTTGTTTTACCAATATTAATTTCTTTATGACAATTTAGGTAACTAAGAGTCATAAAGACAATGGGGCAAGGTCAAGATAAGAGCCTTAGCCTAAAAACCATGAAGTAAAAAAACGCAATAAACAATACTATTGTATATATATATAATTTATGATATTTTTTAAAATTTAGTGCGGAAATAAATGAGACTTGCAAGAAGGGAATAAAGAGCCATGCTATAACAGCATACCTATTTGAATATCCTGCAAAACCAAAAATAAAATATGGTAAACAAAGAATTAAGTATATTCTTAATGACTCATATATTTGATTCTTATCTTTTATAAATTTAGAAAAATAAATTGTTGCCCCAAATAAAATAATAGGCCAAAAAACGGTATATCCGAAAAATAAATAGCTAAACCCTGACCATTGTGCGACGCCTCCATTATCAGGTACCGCATAATTCTTAATCTGTTGGTACAATCCCAAGTCCAACAAACTATCAACTGACATAACTATAATCTCATTAAATCCCAAATAATAAGTTATACCTGCAATACCCCATACTAATGCTATCCACGTTAATGGAAGAAAATAAAAAAGTATGAATGGGAGGATTAGTAAAGTTGAAACATGAAAGGACGCCGAAACTAAAAATAGAATTGTAAATTTCCTGAAACTACGTACCCTCAAATATTTTATAATAGCAAAGTAAATTATTGCCAACGCAATACCCTGCCTAAGTCCATTAGTAACTTCAGTAATCCACCATGAAGAGAACAGCAGCATAGATAAAAAAAATATTTGACTACCCGAGTCTCGGTTACCTGGCGCACTATTAATGAGCTTATATGATTCAACTAAAAGGAAAGTTGAAATAAATGCAATTACCGCAAAAAACAATGACACTGAAGTAGTGAAAAATGAAATAACCTTCATTAACAGCATAAACCCCACTTCTAACCTAGATGACATTAAGCCTGTAGTGGCTGCTGTCCTTAGGAAGTAAGACGCGTATGTTTGTGAATCCGTACCAATACTTAAATCTCTAAAACCTAATAGAAGTGAGCATAAACACACCATGCCAAATGTACTTAGAGAGATCACCCTGAGCCTATTCATCCAATCCTAGATCTCTGCCTAACCCTCTCATCCTTTAGCTCCTTTATGCGCATAAAAAACCACTTAGGAATAGGTAATAAGAAATATAAACTCAGCCCCTTTATCTCAAATAAATTAACACCAACCTTCAGCCTAGCTAATGCTTCTTTTTTATTACCACTATAACAAGAACCTAATATATGTAAAAAGTGTATTTTCCATG
>JAGLUC010000102.1 GCA_023134955.1 Methylococcales bacterium
ACTTCATACGGGCTACTTTTTTATTGCCTCGAATACTTTTGAAACAATTAATACAATAAGGAATAGCTTGTTGCACTCAATTACTCAAGTGTTTTAAAGAAAATAGCGGCGAGAAAGCCTAGTAAAGTTGAGAAACCTATGATTTCACCGCCTTTAAAATAAGCTTCTGGTAGCATGGTTTGAGCAATCATGGTCAACATAGCTCCTGCAGCCAGTCCTTCAGTAAAAGAAAATGTTGAATGACCAACTTCAGCAAAATAAATATATCCCAGAACACTGAGAATTCCTGTTATTAGCATCAAGCTAGTCCACATAAACAGAACAACTGAAAATTTCATGCCTTGTTTGCGCATACCGACAGAGCTGGACAGGGCTTCTGGATAGTTAGATAAAAACAAGCCGGCTAATAAAGAGTAACCTAAGTTTGAGTGTATTAAACTGGCTCCAATCACTAATGCTTCGGGAATACCATCAAGCATTAATCCAAGCCAAATACCCAAAGGCGCACCTTTATGTTGGTGAATGCCTGTATGAAAAGCCATCACGGGTTTTATTTCTATCCCTTGAGTCAGGTTTTTAACTGCGTTTTTAATCCAAAGTGTGGCATTGTCTTCACTTAGTTTTTGTCGATGTATAAGGTAATGCTGAATTTCGGGTTGTTGTATATGCCTTTTATAACGTCTTGCCAGTTCGGGCAGAATGATGGTGAGGTAATTAAATTCTTTTTTGCGTAAAACCCAGGTAGCCGTTGGTTCAAGTGCCATTGCTGACATGGTGTAGCGTCCACCTGTCAGAAAGGCATTATAACCAAAAGCATCATTGGGAATTAAGTTTATGCTATGGCTAAAGTGATCAAAGGCATCAATGATAGATACGTTGCCTGTATCAACAATAAACAGGTGATCTGCTGCTTCACCTTCATGGAAAAAAGTATTTCCTTTGGCATATTTTTTATAGACCAGATGATTGGCAATCGTTTCCAGTTCATTTTTTGGCAAATTATTAAACAGATCAAATGTGTTGATATGATGAGCTATTTTTTTAAAACCCTCTTTATTCTGCTCAATCTGCACCGCACTATGATAGAAACCATTTTGAGCAATTTGTTGAGTAGAAAGGTGACACCAGTCATTGATGGTATTGTCTGATAAATGGTGATGATACTGAAGATACTGTTTAACTTTGCTGCATTTAAGCCACTGTTGTACCGCTTCTATTAGTTTTGGGGAGGTGGCTAATAAATTAAAAAATGTTGTTCTCGGTAATACCCACAAGCTGGTATTTTCGATGGCTCTAGCGGTAAACCGATAAGGCGTTCCAGTAATAAATGCTAACCAACCAAGATCATCATGTTTTTCCAGAAATAATGATGCTACTTGTTCTTCTGGGTCTAGTAATTCAACTCGTCCCGTAGCGATAATATATAGTTCATCACAAGGTTCACCCTGACTAAAGATTAAGGTATCTTGTTTAATATCCCAATGATAAATTTCTTCAGTTAGGGATTTGAAGTCTGTATTGACTAACTGCTTAAATACATCAACACGTTTTAAAGCTGACAGTATGTCTTTGAAACGGCGGTATTTTAATCTTCTAATATGATAAATATGGGTTGAAGCTTTTCTAACAAAGCCACCAAAATCGTTAACAATCTGGTTGAGAGCGATAAAGATAAGCCCCCCGATAATACAGCCTGCTGCCAGTGGATAAAAATCACCCCTGGCAAGTGTACTGGCGACTAAATCAATAGTTAAAGCAGCTAATAAAGCACCACCCCCAAAGGCCATTAGAAATGCAACGGCTCGATCTGATGGTTTCCATAATAATATTGTCAAGCAGCCTAAAGGTAAAGAACAGGCACTGATGATTCCATAACTAAAGGCTTGGTAAATAGCCGAATCAAGTGGTAATGAAAGCATACTGTCATTCTCGTTTTTATAGATAGCTGAGTTATTGTACTAGTAGTTACCAGGAACTTATGGATCTATTAATAAATAGAGCTCATAGGGTAAAAAAGTGGAGCGCATTCCATCAGTCATCGTAGCAGCAAAGAAAATATCAGATTTGCTACCCTCATCTAACTTACGGTTACGCCTTACATTTTATGCTTTTTTATCACTAAAGATGGTGGTTGCTTAGCGGTAGGAACAATAAAAGCTCTGTTAGCAATTATTACTCAGCAACAGATAAAAAATGTGTCTACATGATTTTTATTATGTTCCTGCGATGGACGCAGGACTGATGAAAAGCTCAAAAAAATAGCAAATAAATAATTTGTCATATTGTTGTCATATTCATTTCGTAAGATTCTCAGCACTAATTAATACTCTTTTAAAATATTAGGAATCTAACAGTGAAAAAACTTAACATAGTAATTAGAACGGCTTTATTAGTAGGAGCTACTTTAGCAGCCACTATGGCTTCAGCTTCTGATAAAGAATTATTAAAAACATTGTATAACAATGGTGTTTTAAACAAAGCGCAGTATCAAAAACTACTTAAACAAGAAAAAAGCAAAGAATCATTTGTTTCTTCTGCTAAGAGTTCTAAATCGTCAGATTGGTTTTCAAAAATTAAAATTGGCGGTGATATGCGATTCAGACACGAAAATATTGACCGTGATGATACCAATGGTGTTAAAGAATCTCGTCAACGTATTCGTGCTCGATTAAAAGTTTCAGCAGAAGTTAATGATGAGGTTGATGTTGGTCTTCGTTTGGTGACAACAGGTGGACAAACTTCAACTAATCAAACGATAGAAGGATCTTTTTCTGGTAAAGATATTTTTTTGGATAGAGCCTATATTAATTGGCATCCTGATTTTTTAAAAGGAGCAAGTGCTATTTTTGGTAAATTTGGACAACCCTGGTACAACGTTTCTTCTGCAGGGCTAGTATGGGATAGTGATGTAAACCCAGAAGGTGTGGCTGTAACATATAAAACTAAACTGGGTGATGTTCAGTTAGCAGCAACTGGGGGTTATTTCATTCTTGAAGATGGTGATACCATGCAAGGTACAGCCAACAATAATGGTTTTAGTGATGACTTGAATATGTATCATGCTGGTCTAAGCGCATCTATGAAGTTTAATGATAAGCTTAAGGGTAGCGTTGGTTCCAATGTATTTATTTACAATAAAGAAATGCAATTACAAAATGGTGTTGTGGGCACTAATCTTGAAAACTCTGCAATGGAAATTTATGAAGTCGCGGGTAGAATAGATGTCGATACAGGTATCTTACCCGTTTATACCTATGCACAATATGCAGTTAACGAAGCAGCGATTGATTCAGATCAAAATACCGCATGGTTAGCAGGTTTTGGAGCAAAATATGGTTCATTTAAATTAAATTATAATTACCGAGACACTCAGAGATTTGCAGTTGCAGATACATTTAATGATTCTGATTTTGCCATAGGAAACGTGGCTGCCAGAGGTCATAAAGTTAAAGCATCATATAAAATCAGTAAGAACTTTTCACTGGGCAGTGCTTATCTAGCTGCTAGAGAATATAGCGGACGAAACACAGATATTTTTCAACTTGACCTAAAAGCTAAATTTTAATTTGAGCTTGTTAAAAAGTCCTGTAACAATGACAATTGTCGAGGAGCAGTTACTGAGAGGGACAAAAATACCAAAACATTGGGGCGCAGATCTTTAGTCCGTCTTATAAAAAGCAGGCTAAAACCCTGCGCCCCTTACATTGATGATCCATTGGATTTTAAGAGGGTATTTTTAAGGTAAAGGTAACTGGGCCATCATTAGTGAGTGATACTTTCATATCAGCACCAAACTGACCCAATTGAGTGGAAGGGTAGGTTTTTAAAGCCAGTTCACTGAAAAAGTTGAATAAAGCTAAACCTTTTTCGGGTGTAGCAGCACTGGAAAAGCTGGGGCGATTACCATTTGAGGTATTGGCGGCTAATGTAAATTGCGGAATAATCAATAAACCGCCTTTTATGTCACGTAAGCTTAAATTCATTTTATCGTCTTCATCAGCAAAAATACGATAGTTAAGTATTTTCTCAATTAAGCGTTGTGCGTGTTTTTCAGTATCTTCTTTTTCAATAGCGACTAATGCCATAATGCCTTGATCAATTTTGCCTAGAGTAATGTTGTTTACTACAACTTGAGCCTGGGTTACACGTTGAATGATTGTGAGCATGATTTTAATTTTTCTGTAAAAAAGCTGGGATATGAACAATGTCATTAAGTTAAGCAAACTGAAATTGAATGTGCTGAGGAACGAAGCGCATCTTTCATGATTTATGTGCTTCCTATGTTATCAGCTTAACTTAACGACATTGGGGCATGAAATTTATTGTAATTGGTTTAAACTTAGCTTAAGACACTTTTTTTTGCCAAAGTTGTATAGATTATGAAGTATTTGATAGCTATTTTATTTTTTATCCCTTGTCTTGCACAAGCAGATATTTTTCAATGGATTGATAAGCAAGGGGAAAAACATTTTTCTGACAGACCACAGCAAGGTGCTAAACGACTTAAAGTTAATGCTGGTTACGCTTATTACTCTATTAAGAAGATTTACGATGGCGATACGATTTTATTAACAAATGGTCAAAAGGTACGTTTTCTTGGGATTAATACACCTGAGGTTGAAGGACGAAATAAATTAGCGCAAGCAGGCGGCGAAGAAGCCAGGCAGTGGTTGCAGAAAAAACTAAAGAATAAAAAAGTACGACTGGAAAGGGATGTTGAGAAAAAGGATAAATATGGTCGTTTACTGGCGCACGTATTTACCCCTGATAATGCACATCTAAATTTTGAATTGGTAAAGCTGGGGTTGGCAACTGTAAATATACATCCGCCTAACTTAAAATATATGGATGATTTGTTAGCGGCTGAATCGGAAGCAGAACAAAAGCTGATAGGTATTTGGCAGTATCAACAATATGCAGCTAAAGCAGTTGAAAGTCTTAATGGTCAGGCTTTAAGAGGGTGGCAACGAGTGTTTGGGACTATCAAAAGCGTCTATCATTCACGCAAATATAGCTACTTAAATCTGACAGATACTTTTTCCTTAAAAATTCAGCACAAGTCTAGTCAATTGTTTCCTGAGCTGGAAGGGTATGTGGGAAGTAAAGTAGAGGCACGTGGCTGGATTAATAAACATAAAAAGCGATACAGTATGTTTATCAGACACCCTAGTAGCATTAAGATTAAGTAATGATATTAAAACACCCTTATTGAGTAATAAAGATTGGTGGATTCACTCAATAAGGGTGTTTTTTTGTAACTATTCAGTATGAAATGACTGATACAGCTCTTAAGCCCTCTCTTGCTGGAGGGTTGGGTGACGACTGCATGGATGCAGGAGGTAGAGTAACGCATGGAGCGGTTGCCGAGGAGGAATAAAATGATTCTCTTTTGCAAATGGCTTTTTTCTCCACCTCTAAAATAAAAAGAATAAGGAACAAAAGAATTTATTTCAACTTCTCCTCACCCAAACCCCTCTCGGCAATTGCTCCTGCATTGCTCTACTTACCTACATCCGTGTAGGCATCCAGCAAGAGGGGGCTTAAGGGCAGAGTCAAATACGCTGAGTAGTTACATTTTTTTATTTAAGCAGTTCTGAAAAGGGTTTAAGCTTGTCATTATTATGTTGAGTACAAACAGTTAATTTATAAGTTTTATCAGCAACTTTTAGAGTTGTTGTTGTAAGTGTTGTTGTGCGTTTACAACGTGTTCCTTTTGCTGTGCTTCCCTGGCATTGTTTACCATCACCCGTTATGTCAATGATATTAGACTTGTTTT
>JAGLUC010000103.1 GCA_023134955.1 Methylococcales bacterium
ATAAATAGTAAAACTAAGTTATGAAAGCTATTTTATGAAAAGTTGTAGATGCTAAAGGTGTCACTATGAAAGATACGAAAAGTTATTACGGCATCTTGCTGGACGCTAACAATCGTAAACCAATATGTCGATTTCATTTTAATTATGCAGATCGAATAAAGGCTGTAATCAATGGGGGCGGACTTGATTGAAACTAATTTTCTTTTGCCTCCAATTTAAAATATACTCTTTACGTTTAAGAATACCCCATTTTAGTATGTAGATTATTGTGATGGACTAGGCGTAAAGTGGCAGGAATAGCAATGTATTTCAATGACTTACTCGGCAACTGCTCCATTACTCTACTACATGCCATCCATGGCATTAAACAATGTCCATCGCGATAACGATAAGATGTGTGCTAGAATGAGGTGTTCTTGAGCGTGAAGAGTATATCAACCTGACTATTGGTAAAATGATTAAAACATAAGAAAGCTGACATGATTTTAATTTTCAATCGAGTCTGACTCTATTGGTTGTCAACTATTAGGTTGATTTAACAGGATAATAAAATAAGAAGGCAAATATGCCTGCTAATAATATTGTTACGCGCACAATAAAATCAAAGATTTGTTTTTGTAATGGTGATAGCAAAAACAGAATTATATTTTTCACTATAAAAGTAAAGAGCACAATATGAGTAAAGGTACAGTAAAGTGGTTTAATGCAGATAAAGGCTTCGGTTTTATTACTCCAGAAGATGGTAGTAAAGATCTGTTTGTTCATCATTCAGAAATTCAAGCGGGCGGCGAATACGCAACACTGAATGATGGACAGGAAGTTGAGTTTGAAGTGGGTCAAGGTCAGAAAGGTCCTTGTGCAAACAAAGTTCAGGCTTTGTAAGCTGACGAGCATATAACAAAAATCTCATGCTGAAAACGTGAGTTACAGCCTTGAAAAACAGGCCTCCACTCACGTTTTCAGTATAGCTTAGCATTATGTGTTTAGGAGGCTAAAATAAAGTTTATGGTTTATAAACATGTGGGGGGTCAGGTCTTTGAATTATGATAACAAGGCTGAAAAATGAATGTTTCTGAATTCTAGGGTATTCAGTTCTTTATAAAAATCACAAATCAAAGACCTGACCCCTCCTGCTCCTGCGTTCATAGAAGTTACTCCAATCTAAGAGTTAAGAAAGTAAATTATTTACGTTCGTTTGAAAACCATTAATGTCACATCATCTTTAAATGTCTCGCTTTGACAAAACTGTTTCAACTGATTGATTATTATTTCAATAATGATTTGTGGAGAATGGCTGGCATGTTTATGAAGAATTTCACAAACGGGTTCTATACCAAAAAACTCGCCTTCAGGGTTTTCTGCTTCTGTTAGACCATCAGTATAGAGCAGAATCAAATCACCTGTATTCATGGAAATAGATTTTTCTTCAAAACAGACATTTTTACGGACACCTAAAATCAAGCCTTCGGCATCTAATTCTTCACATTGCAGTTCAGCGTGTTTAAGTAATAATGGCGGTGGGTGACCAGCATTGGCAAAAGATAATTGCTTGCTGCCGGTATTGTATTGTAAATAGAATAAAGTAATGAAATAGTCAGCAGTATCCAGGTCTTGATAAAGGAAATTATTTAAAATATCCAGGGTATCAGCTGGTTTACCTGGCCAATTGGCTTGAGTGCGAATAGTACTGCGAGTTTCTACCATGAATAATGCAGGACCAATAGAGTGACCAGAAACATCAGCCATGACAATATCCAGGTTTTCTTTGTCTCTAAAGAAATAATCGAAATAGTCACCACCTACCAGGTCGGCAGGTAAACAAAAGCCCTGGATTTCAAAATCATCGGTTTTGATTGCTTTAGAAGGAAATAGAGATGATTGTATACGTCGGGCGATATTAATTTCGCTTCGTGTGTAGGCTAAATTAATCTGAGCCTGGCGAATTTCTTGTTCAGTTTGTTTTCTGCTTGTAATGTCGTGAATAAAACCACTAAAAATAAAGCTATTACCAAGTTTTAATGGGGAGATACTGAGTTCAACAGGAAATTCGCTTCCATCTCTTCGAACCGCTTTTTGCTCTAGTAATTTATTTAGAATAGGACCTTCACCGTTACGTAGATATTGTTCCAGCCCTTGTCTATGTAAATTTTGGAAACGTTGCGGAATGATTAATTGTTCAAGATGTTGTCCAATGGCCTCTTGCTTTGACCAACCAAACATTTTTTCTGCATGATGGTTCCAGTCGATAATAATGCCATAGGCATCTATAATGACTATGGCATTCAGAGCACTTTCAATAATTAAACGGGTGCGCTTTTCACTATCTATTAAGGCATCTTGAAAATGTTTTTGTGCGGTGATATCCCGATCTACACCACGCCATTTTATTAACTGTCCTTCAGTATTGAAGATAGGTAGTCCGGTTGATTCCGTTATAATCTGTTGACCATTTTTATGTTGATAATGATTGCATAAGGCATAAAAGGGTTTGTGCTCTGTTGAATTGATCTGTAAATCTGACTTGTCTTCTGCAGTTAAAAGTTCACTATAATGCTTGCCAATTAGTATCTCAGGACTCATGCCAAGAATAGTATTTACGGCAGTACTACTGTAAATATAATAACCACTCGGATCTTGCTCCCATAGCCACTCTCCAGCCATATCAGCCATTTGCCGGAAACGTTGTTCACTTTCCATTAATTCACTTTCTACGTGTTTACGCTGGGTTATATCTTCTTCAACGGCTAAAAAGTTAGTGATTTTCCCCGATTCATCTTTAACTACACTAATGCATTCATGCGCCCAGTATATTTCACCATTTTTCTTTTTGTTCTTAAGTTCACCCTGCCATTCACCCGTTTCAAGCAGGCTTTGCCACATGTTTTTATATTGTTCCGCTGATGTATTTCCAGCTTGTAATATTTTGGGATTATGGTCTATGAGTTCTTCAGCTGAATAACCAGTGAGTTCAATAAATTTAGGATTAACGTATTCTATGGCACCTTTAGCATCAGTTATTACTACAGCGCTTGCACTTTGCTCAACCGCTGTCTGCATAATTGATAAATTTATGTTACTTTGTTGAGTTCCGTTGGCTTGGTTTTTCATGGTTTGATGTTGTAAAAATTAAAACAGATAAGGATGTGCCGCTTCAAAGTTATTAACTTTGGCTGAAGGACTAAATGGAGGTGCTTCCCACGGCTGTTTTTCCTGTTTGCTTAGGTAACTGGCTAACCATAGGGCTTGATGGCGAATCGGTTTTATAAATGCATAAAGTTTGCCATTGGGTAATTCAGCAATATCACCTAGAGCATAAATGTTTTTGTCATTAGTCAGTAGAAACTGGTTGGTTTTAATACCTCGTCCGGTTTCCAGTCCTGCGTTTATTGCTAATTCTGTACGTGGTTTAAATCCACAACAAATAATAATACTATCGTATTCACTTTGATTGCTGTCAGTAATGATCTGTATTTTATTAGCCGCTTTTTTTAATCCTTTAATGGCTTGATTTAAACGGATATCAACCCCTGAGGTTTGTAACACATTAAGTAAACTTTGTGAGTCTTGTTCTACTAACTGTCTTTCCATGAGTCTGTCCATGGCATGAAAAATGGTGACGGGGTCATTGGTAAGAGCGAGGTCTGATGCTACTTCACAACCAATTAAACCACCACCAATGATTGCCCAATGAGGGCGTTCATTTTTCAGTAACATGGATTGTCTGAATTTACGTAATTTTTTTAAATCGACCAGGTTGTTTAACAGGTAAAAGCAATCTTGATAAGGCAAGAAGGGTGGGGGAATAAATGCAGCAGACCCCATGGCAAGGATTAATATGTCATATTCCAGTGTTTCAATCTCATCAACCCCTTTTATATTGACAAGTTGTTTGCTGCGGTTAATGCCAGTGACTTCCACGCCACTGATGATGCAGATATTATTGTTTAATAAATCATTAAAGGGTTTGATTATGATGGATTGCTCTATATCATCATCACTGAAACCCTTGGAAAGCATTGGTCTGGAGTAATAACCGTCATTTTCTTTTGATAGCAAGGTGATTTTTGCATCAAGAGATAGTGCCCGAAACTTTTCTGCAAAGGTGATACCAGCAATACCTGAACCTATGATGATAATTTTCATTTTAACCCCTTTTCTTTTTGTTTTATGGCAGGTGCAATTATAAATATGAATTGTATTATTGTAGAGTGGACTTCAGTCCGCTAATTTTCAACATGAATTGCGGACTGAAGTCCGCTCTACAAATTACCCCCTTTTTTGATTAAAAAGCACATCATCTAAAGCCTTGCTCAATGTTTTGAATTGAAACTTAAAACCTGTTTGTTCAATTCGTACAGGTATGGCGCGTTGACCATCTAATAGTAATTCTGCCATTTCACCTAAAAGTATTTTTAAAGGCAAAGCCGGAATGGCGATAAATGCAGGTCTATTTAATGCCTGCCCTAATGTTTTACTAAATTCGATATTAGTCACGGGTTCAGGTGCTGTGGCATTAAAAACACCTTGTAAGGTGACAGATTCAAGTAGTTTTTCAATGATAGCAATATAATCAGTTCGGTGTATCCAAGACATCCATTGTTTACCATTACCTATTGGGCCGCCTAAGCCTAGTTTAAAAGGCAGCAGCATACGTTTAAGAAAGCCACCATCATTACCAATAACCAGCCCTGTTCTAATAATACAGACTCTTACACCGGATTTCTTAGCTTCTAAAGCAACTGCTTCCCACTGAGCACACAATTGATGTGAAAAATTATCATGGGGGTGAGACTTTTCATTTAGTTTTCTCGAACCACTGTTGCCATAATAACCAACGGCTGAACCACTGATTAAAACCTCAGGTTTATGGTCTGCTTTTTTTATATAAGCAATAAGTTGTTTTGTGGTGTTAATTCGACTATCTAATAATTGTTGCTTTCTTATTTTACTCCAACGGGCATCTGTAATACCTTCGCCAGCAAGGTTTATGATAGCGTCAAATGAATCTGATGCTGCTAGTTGCTCAATGCTTCTAATGGCGGTAACAGATTCTCCACAGAGACTAGGCACTTTCACTGGATTGCGGCTTAAGACGGTTAATTGATGATTCTTACCCAGTAAAAAATGACATAATTCTTTACCTATAAAACCTGTTCCACCTGTCATTAAGATTTTCATTTCATACCTCTTGCCGAAGATTCAATAATTTAAATGAACTTTTTATGGAACAGTAGACTAAATAAGTAAGGATAATTTCAATTTTTTTGATTTATTATATGAATTCAACAGTTATTAATCATTCCAAAAGTATTCGCGGCAATAAAAAAGTAGCCCGTA
>JAGLUC010000104.1 GCA_023134955.1 Methylococcales bacterium
GTGTGTCATGAAGAATGTCGTGAGACATTCATGCTGTACTAAAGATGAGAGTCGGCCTCTCGGTTTCGGTAACCAGATACCGAAATCAAACTACCCTATGCGGCTTGTGTAAAGAGCACTGGTCGTGAGCGATTAGGGAAAAGGCAGTCAAAAACTGTCAAGTGTGTTTTGTGGAGATGAACGAAAGTGAACCCTCGATGAAGTGTCGAAATGTAAAAACTGATACTGTCAAAACCTGAGTCTGAGCGGAACTCAGGGATAAGCTTTGATGTGAACTGGCTTACAGGCAAAGCGGCAGTCGGCATAGAGTGGGCATGACCACCTTACAGGCTTTAGTACGGAACATGAGAACCTGTCGTTTTGATGTTAAGGAGCCTCAGTGTGAGAACACTAACTAGAGGCCCGATGCAAAGCACAGGGACGGATCAACTCGTAGTAGTGATGAAGTTTCTGTAATGGAAATGGAGCGAAGGGGTTGAATCATTCAGTCTGGCTCAATGAGTCAACCATAAGAATGGGAGGAGCCCATTGGAACAGACAAAATCGTATAACATACCCAAACGCCTGATAGTTGAGGCGTACCAGCGAGTCAAAGCGAATAAAGGCAGTGCTGGGGTGGACAATCAAAGTTTAAAAGACTTTGATGCAGACCTCAAAAACAACCTTTACAAGCTTTGGAATCGTCTGTCCTCGGGGAGTTATTTTCCGCAGAATGTCAAACGGGTAGAGATTCCGAAGGCGGATGGTGGGGTGAGACCGTTAGGTATCCCCACCGTCACCGATAGAATTGCCCAGATGGTAGTCAAGCTGCAAATAGAGACTGAACTGGAACAACACTTCCATCCTGACTCGTACGGTTATCGCCCGAACAAATCCGCGCATCAAGCGCTGGCACAAGTAAAGGCAAGATGTTGGCATCGAGCATGGGTACTGGACATGGATATCAAAGGTTTCTTTGATGCCATTGACCACGACCTGCTCATGCGTGCAGTAGAAAAGCACGTACATGAAAGCTGGCAACGATTGTACATCAAGAGATGGTTGCAAGTTCCCGTTCAACATAAAGACGGTCGTATAGAACAGCGTACACAAGGCACGCCACAAGGGGGCGTAATTAGTCCACTATTGGCAAACCTTTACCTGCACTATGCGTTTGATCAATGGGTAGAGCAACACTGTGATGGGATACAGTTTGAACGTTATGCAGATGATATTATCTGTCACTGTAAAACCGAACAGGAAGCCATAAAGTTAAAAGCTGTTATAACAGACAGGTTTAAACAATGTGGTTTAGAGCTGCATCCAGAGAAAACAAAAATCGTCTACTGTAAAAGCTGGAAGTACAAAGCAACGTATGACCGTATCAGTTTTGATTTTCTGGGCTTTACTTTTCGCCCGAGATTAGGCAGAACGAAAAAGGGGAAATACGTAGTGGGTTTTACACCAGCTATTAGTCAAAAAGCAGCAAAGCGGATAAGAACTGAGATAACGAGTTGGTCTTGGCAGAAATGGCAGCAGTGTGATATAAATATTATCATACAACATTGTCAGAGCAAGCTACGTGGCTGGATGAATTATTATAGTGTCTATGGGCGTAAAGCAATTGTTTACGTCCTGTTTCACTTTGATAAGAGACTCAGTCGCTGGGCGATGCATAAATATAAAAAGATCAATTCGATTGCACAGGCGGCAAGCAGAGTACAGCTCTTCAGGAGCAGAAATATAAACCTGTTCGCACACTGGAGTAGAGTATGTTTTTAAGGTTGAATGATAAGAGCCGTATGAAGCGAGAGTTTCACGTACGGTTCTGTGAGAGGCTGAGGGGGAGGTGCCCTTGGTCTACTCGACCGTTAAGCAGGCATGAAATAAGGTATAGCATGGTCAAGTATAAATATCCTTTCAGTCCTTAAGATTTACTGGTGTGACGGCATGCTGTCCTATAAAGTACGCCGGGTATTTTTTAGCAGCTAACAAACATAGAAGTAAGAGGTTTAAATGGCACCATCAGAAGATGAATTAAGAGATCTGGCTGGACAACTGGGAGACTGTTTGACAGCAAAAGGGTTAAAACTGGCCTCGGCAGAATCCTGTACTGGTGGCTGGTTAGCAAAGATTATTACTGATATTCCGGGTAGTTCTGCCTGGTTTGCCGGTTCTGTGGTGAGTTACAGCAATGAGCTCAAAATAAGCCTGCTGGGCGTCAAAAAGAGTACTTTAAATGAGTTTGGTGCAGTCAGTGGTGAGACTGTGCTGGAAATGTCCGATGGTCTGTTTTCTCATACTGATGCTGATGTGGTTGTTAGTGTTAGTGGCATAGCTGGTCCTGATGGTGGTAGTGAAGATAAACCTGTTGGCTTAGTCTGGTTGAGTTGGGGTAAGCGGGATAAAACAGTATTTGCCACCCCGTTTAATTTTGATGGTGACAGGCAAGAAGTGCGTAAACAGTCAATTGCTCAGGCATTGAATAGTTTGCTTGATTTACTGGTTTGTGATTAAGAGATAGTTGGCAGTTCTCAGTTTGCAGTAGGCAGTTTTCTCTGGTGACATGGCTCGCAGAATGAAACCCGCTGCTACAATGGTTGTGATGTCTGCCTGTAGGAGCGGATTTTATTCCGCGATTTGTGCCGTACATCCGTTGGTTGTTGACTTAACGAGTCAATGATTCCCGCACCTGTTTTGTGTTAACAGGGGATTTAAAAACATCATGTAACTTAATGATACTATTTAATTTGTCTACGTATTCGTATTCGCTTTTATCCACCAGAACAATCACTTTTGTATGTTCTGAATATTTTTGCAAACTGTACAGCAAAACATCCAGATTACTGATGTTTACCCCTGCGTAGTTAT
>JAGLUC010000105.1 GCA_023134955.1 Methylococcales bacterium
TCTTTTACCTCAATGAATAAATCGGTATTGCTTAAAGGCTGATTCATAAAATAGCCTCCATAAAACACACATCAGTAGGATGGGCAAAGCGATAGCGTACCCATCTTTTATTATGCTGTATTTTGATGGGCACGGGATAAAGCCCCTTTGCCCATCCTACATAACTACACCGCTTTGTATCGACATTACCGGAATCAATAAACCCAGGGACTATTGCGATCCTGTACTACAAGCGTTGAGCCATTGAAAAAGCCTACAATAACAGCAAGAGTAATCTGAAAGAGAAAAAAGCCTGGTCTTCTTCGGTTAAGTCACTGAATAATCAAATGCGCCTCACCACCATGACTTATAATTTAATGCGCGTTTGTGAAGAAATTTCAAAAAGACAAGATCCCGAGTTGATTCATCCATCGGATAAAAAATATAACAAAGTTCTTGAAAAAAGACAAAGAAGAGCTCTGAAAAATGGCTGTTTTGTTAATCCATTATTGTTTCTTGAAAGAATCGCACGTATCAGCTCATATACCATTCGAGCCGTTCAAAACGCAATAATCACAGGAAAGCTTCTGGCCGAGCTCATATGGGCATTGAAGACTCAATTAGTTCCTGGGTAGGGATAATATGGGAACACTAATGCAATTTCCTTTGATTTTCTAAATTCTTTGATTGTTACCCAATGTTTGGTGCCACATATCACGATAAAAAAGTGAAATAAAAATATATCTTGCAGTTGATTCTTTTTTTGTCTATTGCTCTTGAGCAATTTTTTAACCCCATCCCTATTTCCCACAAAATTTGCACCCAAATTTTTTTCCAGTTTAAAGACGTTATTGACATAGTTATTTAAAATCAAATTGATAGAGCTATCCCCTTATCTTGTTTCTATATGCAGGCCTAGGTGTATACTGGATTCCCCTGAGTTTAGAGCCTTGACTTTTTTTGTTTTTTGCTTTATAAATAAGTTTAATTGTAAAAGTGTGATGTAAATCACGGTTTTTTTTATGATTTCTGATTGTATAATTTTAACTTGACTGTTGGTGAAAAAAAATGAATAACAATAAATACTTACCATATATTGTGGCTGTACTCTTATCATTTATTATTGGCTCCTCTGTCGCTATCGCGCAGCTTGTGCCGCCGGTAATACACGAGATACAACTAGGTCCAGATAGTGATGATCCAACCTATATTGTGATTTACGGTACGGGTTTTGAGTTAAATCCAGATTTTGGGATAGTTCCGGGTACTCCTGCGGGTATTAATGTCTTCTTAGGGACGGAGTCTGAACCCTTAGTTCTTCCAGATGACCAGACTGCTTGCGATGCTCTCGCACCACCGCCGCTTGATACAAACAATACCGACTGTGTGGTAGCTGATTTTACGATAACGGTAAATGATGTTGAGACACCCCTGGTTGTACCTGATGGTGATTACCGGGTACGGTTTGAGACTAATACCGGAGTGCCCGCATGTAGCTGTGACAACGGTAGGCCCATTGAGTTGACGTTCCAATACACGCAAAATGATTGTTCAGCCAGCACATACCCGAACGGTACTCAAAAACACAGTTGTACAGACCTCGCAACCTTGACTGATCCAGTTGATGTCGTATTGACTGGAAAAGACGCAGATAAGTTTCTTCTCAGCCAAAACTCGCTCGGCACAGACGTTGGTTCTTCCGTGACTGTTACGAGTTCGATCGTCGGCGACAGGTTATCCCCGAATCTCGTATTAGACATTTTCAACATTTCTGGTGACCCTCTCGAACAAAATCTCGAAATTCACACATCTTGCTCGGCTCCGCTCGCTACGGGAGATGATTTTGGCAGTATGATGCTTACGGAATTCATACCAGTAGGAGGTATCGAAACATGCCCAACAAGTGCAGCTCACTATGACCTGACTATTGGAGCGCAGGGACTTCAGGGTGACCAGGGTGTTCAAGGCAAGATCGGTCTGACAGGTGACACTGGTTTACAAGGTGTTCAAGGCAAGATCGGTCTGGCAGGTGACACTGGTT
>JAGLUC010000106.1 GCA_023134955.1 Methylococcales bacterium
AGCATAATAAGTCCTATTTTAATTTATGTTAAAATGGGACTACGACTCCTACCAAGATACCGCAATCCCATTTCTAATGACTGATACACATACCAAGTGCATCATCCAACAAGTTTCAGTAGTGTTATTTAATACAGAAAAATAAATATCCTTAACTTCTGGGGGCAATGATAATACAACTGATTTTAAATTACAACCATATAATACGGAGTTATTTGTATTAATATTTTTAACGTTTATTTTGCTACAATACTTTCTCTGCCGTATAGGCAGCTTAGAAAATATAATACGGTGTTTCTTTTATATATTTAATTTTACTGCCGCACAGGCAGCTATTCTTTGGTAAGACCCATCTACTCATAGTAAATAAATTATTGGGTAGTTAGGTTTTATCATAAGATATGGTGACGATGGACACGCTTCGTTTTCCCCACCCTACAATATCTCAGCTATTTCATTTATTGTATAAAAGCAGGTTAAATAGTTACTGTATTTTTTCATACAATGTTTCAGGGGCAATATCGGCTCCATTTTTCCAAGAAATAGTGCCGCCCTCAATGCTTGCTTGTTTAAAAAAATCTTTATTTTTTAAGGGTGCAAAGATGGGGCCTTTAGTTGTATAGTCCGTAAAATCAACATCTCCTGCTTTGCCATTATCAAACTCGATATAAAAGGTATAGTCACCTTTATATTCAAGATTGATAACATCATTCATATCCCACATAATTTCATCCTTATTTAAGAGGTTCAATTTTATTAATTTCTTGGCTTGCTTTTGCTAAAGTCCAGTCTTTTTCTAGCTCTGACACATGAATGTCAACCCAGTCACGTACTAATTTAGTGGCTGTTTTTGACTCAAGACTACCTTTTAGTATATTGCCATTAAAATCAAATACTGCTTTTTTACCTGAGTATTCTGCATGAAAATGAGGCGGGTTATGATCGTCATAAAACATCCTAATGATAATTCCGAAAAATCTTGATATTTCTGGCATTTTACACTTCCTTTTTAAAGGTTAATCACTTGTAACTTCGGCTTTTATGGATGATAAATAATAGTTATTTTTTAGTCAACCCTAACTGCTCGTTGTAAACAAACTGCTCAGGATTGGGTGGTTTCCCATAAGTTGGCAAGTTTATTTCACCATAAATTAGTGCTGTTTCTTCCATATCTAAATTTAGTCTCTTTGCTTGCTCTACAAGCAAAGACTTATAATTTCTTGATAACCATAAATTATGTAATTCTTGCGTATTTAGCTCTTCAAAACTAACACAATCTTTTACAACAGGAACAGCATTACTTCCTCTTTCTCCCTTTTCTAAAAAGATATTATTAGCGGTTAAAAACACCGTCATATCTTGAC
>JAGLUC010000107.1 GCA_023134955.1 Methylococcales bacterium
CTTTTTCATTACTGCGAATACTTTTAGAACGATTTATACTACTAGTTCACATAGAGTAAATGTGGATTTCGAGTACCGCCCAGCCACAAAGAGTAACTGCACGGCGCAGTAAATCTAGAACCAGTTTTAATTAGCAAAATTTTTTCTCAGAGTAACTCCTCGATTAAATTACCACTATCATGCTATAAAGCAATGACCCAGATGGTTCAAAATTATAAACAAATTAGACTCATTCAGTTTGCTGCCTATACTATTTGCGTTTTTTGTAATCAAGAACCAAACACCAGAGTAATAAACAATTTCTCAATTGATTCCAATTTAAACTATCGTCTAGGTTACTCCATTCCATGCAATACAGGTCATATTATCAACTTGTGAACTAATCGTAAACACGCTTTCTCTCAAAAAGAACAGCAAAATATAGACTATATTGATAACTGACCGCTTCAATCCTTAAAAAAATTAATTGCACTTATGAGTTGAATCTAAGGAACCCACACGAAATAAGTTTGCTAACTGGCGCAAGTTTTTTGTTTGTATTCAAGCCGTGGTAACAGGCGCATAGCAAGCTACGCAACTGTTGCCACAACGCATTACGCCAACGATGGCGTGTATTAGAGCAATTGCCGAGAAGACAGACAAAAATTGTCGAAGTTATTTTGTGCGTGTTCCTAAGCTTTTTATTAAAGTGTTTTTGTTCACCCTTATACTAGAAAACCCCTATTAAACATGTCATTTATCCGATTACAATATTTCGCTTATTTAGTCTTTCTATTTTTAATACTGTATTCATTCTCTCCTCTTTATGCCAATCAAAGCGCTCTAAAAACACCACTATTTCAAAATAAATTTTTCACTCTATCCACTGATTCTGCCCTTATTTGTAGCACTAATGAAAATAATTTTCTTTCATCGGCTGAATTAAGTCATATTATTAGTTTTTACCAAAATAATAATCCCATTAAGTTACAACAATATGCTGTTGCTGTTTTAACCGACCATAGTAATGCTGATCACCTAGAAGACCTGCTAGATTATAAAGATAACTGTCATCAATCAACATCACCTGATTTATGCCTATTAGAACATTACTGGGGTAATAAAGAAGCTGCACTTAGGGCTTTAGCTCTTTTTTACGATACCAAAACAATTATCAAACATGGAGAAAATTATCAGGCAAGACGCTTTACAATTGATCATCTTAGAGTTTTTGAAAAGGCCATCCGAAAAATTCCAGCCTTTATGCGCAAGACAATCAGTAAAGCAAAACCCATTAAAAACCTTGATCACGTTATTAAAGATTTAGATGACGATGTTCAAACCTTAATCCAAGATGCTTTCCCTAAAGATTTTGCCACCAGCATCTGGTCTGATGATACCCACCCACTTACCTTTGTTCCTGGCATTGGCTTTAAAAGCCAGGTAGTTGCTCAGGTTTATAACGGTCAAAATTTAATTATTTTTACAGTTAAAGCTTTTGATAAAGCAAAAGATGGCAAACTTTATCGAGATATTAATTTAAAGTATCTAGTAGACTTTAGAATCCCTATTATCGTTCATGAAATTGCCCATACCGTTGATAATTTCCACTTTTGGAATGGAAGTGACGAGCTTTATTACTTTTACCGTTATCGAAAAATATCTAATGATAATGAGACGGTTAAATTAATTACTAATGCCAAACTGGCACTTTGGCCATCCAAATGGTTTGAGGCATTTGAATATTTGTGGGGAGTTAATGAAGGTCGTTACAATGGAGAAACACAGGAAAAACTGGCTGAATTGGTGGCTCAATACATTTTGATTCCAGAACGCTTGAAACAAAGCACTCCTCAAGCTTATGCCTGGTTACGTGATATTGTGTTTAAAAAAGTTGAATACAGTGGTTATGATACTTGTTCTTCGCCTATTATTAGACCATTAAACTGGTGGGAGCATAGCATCGCAAAAATACTGGGGATTTAAAAAGGTAATACTGTATCAGACTTCTAAAGTCTTATTTTTAAGCTAATTTAGACATTGCCTTAATACATACTCTTTAAAGCTAGTACTCTGGCAACATTGGTTTGATTAATAA
>JAGLUC010000108.1 GCA_023134955.1 Methylococcales bacterium
CCATCAAACCAAAGTTGTCAGAGCACTAGTAGTGCATCAATGTTGAAAAACAGCTTGATTGTTTAACTCCTCCTTTTTGGCAACTGCTTTCGCTCTACTGTATCCATCAAACCTAAGTTGAAAATTTATTTTCATATATAACTAATCAGCAGACACAAAATGAGCAATATTTCTTCTTTAACGGCGAATCTAACCGATTTGGATTTAATTGTTCTTTGTATTAATCTACTTATTTTTTTAGGCTCGCGATGGATTGTTAAAGGCTTTAAAAAACCTTCTGACAAGCATGTTTCTTCTACTAAGCTATGGGCTTTACGCACCATTAATCTGATTTTATTTGCTCTCTATTTCCTCGCTATTTTTGAAACTCAACTTAATCGTCAAATATCCTTGACTGGATTAACGCTTTTACTAGCTTTTATATTGGTTCACTTCTACCAAATGTTTTTGCTGTATAAATTTGGTCGCGTTAAAGAGATTGAAGGTGATAAATATCGTGTAGAAACCTATCAATCTGAGGTTTTTAGTTTATTGGGGGTGTTTTTAGCCATTATTGTTGCAATTTTGGTGATTATCAACATTTGGGATATGACTAGCTGGTTACAGGCAACCAGTGTATTAGGTGCATTATTATTACTCACTTATTCAACCAAGGATGTTTGGGCACCTGATAATATTAATGGTTTGATGCTGTTATATAACGGTGATGTTGAACCAGGCAGTGTGGTTAAAATTGATGAATTAAATTTATTAGGTATTGCCATTCAAACCACATTAACTCAGACTGTTTTTAGGGATTTAAGAGGTCGATACCGTATTATTTTGCCTAATTCAAAAATCAGATCATCAAAAATTGAGGTTTTAACCAAAGCACCTGTTTCTGGTCTTAGAGAATTTATTGATTTTAAAATTGCTTATGGCTTTACTAGTGACCAAATTGAGCAGTTTTTATTGTCCGCGTGGAAGAATGCTTGCGATTTGGAAGTGGCGATTAATTTAGATAAACCTGCATCGGTAAAGTTGGTCGAAACAGGAGATCACGCTGTCACATGGCGTTTAAATTATTCAGTTAAAAATGTTTATCGGCTGATAGAGGCTCGTTGTGCCATTAACAAAGCGACTTATGACTTGTCTCTGATTGAAAAAATAGGGCTTAATACACCAAGTACCCATGAAGTTGAGATAAGCTCCAAAGCAGAAGCCTTTTCCAATACTGCTGTATAACATTATTGGAAAAGGCTCCTTGCCTTGGTGTTTTGCTTTACGTTGATATTTAGTCTTATCTTTAAAAACTTGCGCTTTATTAAATTGGAATGCGAATTTTGCCACCATATTTTTAATCTGGCTGGATTCCAATCCTTTGAGTTTATTTCTTTTTTTCATAACAATTCCTTTAATATATTGTAATATACTCTGTTATTTGAACATAGATTGCTTGTGAATTTCCAGAAAAATTTTGACGTTATTATTATCGGGGGCGGTCATGCAGGGACTGAAGCTGCATTGGCTTCTGCTCGTTGTGGCGTATCAACTTTATTATTAACCCAGAATATCGACACCTTAGGTCAAATGAGTTGTAACCCTGCCATTGGTGGTATCGGGAAAGGTCATCTGGTTAAAGAAGTTGATGCGCTAGGCGGTGCAATGGCGATAGCTGCTGATAAAGCGGGTATTCAATTTAGAACATTAAATGCCAGCAAAGGCCCGGCTGTTCGTGCCACACGGGCGCAAGCAGACCGTAGCTTATACAAGCAAGCGATTAGAAGTATTTTAGAAAACCAAGATAATCTGACTTTATTCCAGCAAACAGTTTCTGACTTTATAGTTGAAGGCGATAAAATCGTTGGGGTTAAAACTCAAATGAGTCTGGGTTTTTTTGCCAAAGCAGTTGTATTAACAACGGGTACATTTTTAGATGGTCGCATTCATATTGGTTTAGAAAATTATAGTGGTGGTCGTGCAGGTGATCCTGCATCCATCGCTTTAGCTAAAAGATTAAGGGAAATGCCTTTTCTGGTTGATCGCTTAAAAACAGGCACACCGCCTCGTATTGATGGCAAAACTATCGACTTTAGTAAACTTGAAGTTCAACATGGTGATGATGTTCTGCCTGTTTTTTCCTACATGGGCAAGCGAGAACAGCATCCGCGTCAAATCCCCTGTTATATTACCCGAACCAACAGCAAAACCCATGACATTATCCGTTCTGGTATGGATAGATCACCTATGTACACAGGCGTTATTGATGGGGTTGGCCCTCGTTACTGCCCATCTATTGAAGACAAAGTGGTGCGTTTTGCTGACAGGGATTCACATCAAATATTTGTTGAGCCAGAAGGTTTAAATACGCACGAAATTTATCCTAATGGTATTTCAACTAGCTTGCCTTTTGATATTCAACACCAATTAGTTCAGTCTATGTTGGGGTTTGAAAATGCGCTGATTATTCGACCTGGCTATGCCATTGAGTATGATTACTTTAATCCTATCGACCTAAAATCATCTTTAGAAACCAAACACATGAATGGTTTGTTTTTTGCCGGGCAAATTAATGGCACGACAGGTTATGAAGAGGCGGCGGCACAAGGCTTGATTGCGGGTTTAAATGCTGCCAGATTGGTCAATGAGCAAGAAAGTTGGTGTCCAGAACGTGATGAAGCCTATATAGGAGTGATGATTGATGATTTAATCACTCGTGGCACACAAGAACCTTATCGTATGTTTACCAGCCGTGCGGAATATCGCTTGTTATTGAGAGAGGACAATGCTGATTTACGCTTAACTGAAAAAGGACGTGAATTAGGCTTGGTTGATGATGCTCGCTGGCAGGCATTTGAGAAAAAACGTGAATCTATTGCTCAATTGCAAGCCGAATTAGACAAGCAATGGGTAAGAGTAGATACTGATAAAGCTCAACAAGCTGAAAAACTATGGGGAAAAGAGCTTAAAAAAGAAGCCAGCATGATGGCTTTATTGCGTAGACCAGAAGTTGATGTAAACAATTTACTATCCTTTGCGGATATTGAAAACGTGGATGAGCAAGTGGCTATTCAAGTGGCTGTTCAAGCTAAATATGCGGGTTATATTGATCGCCAGCAAACAGAAATCAACCGAACTAAACGCTATAACCACTTAAAACTGCCAGTTGATGAAAATTACAGTCTGGTATCAGGCCTATCTAATGAAGTGAGTGAAAAACTGAAATCACAAAGACCAGAAACATTAGGGCAAGCTTCTCGCATACCTGGTATAACGCCTGCTGCAATCTCCTTGTTGCTAGTCCATCTTAAAAAGAAATCAGCATAATGGAGCATTGTCGACAAATATTACAACAAGGATTGCAATCATTAAATATACCTGTAAGTGATAAACAGCTTGATACTCTACTTGCATTTATAAAGCTGATTGAAAAGTGGAATAAAGCTTATAATCTAACTGCTGTTCGTAACCTTGAAGACATGGCCAGGATACACATTTTAGACAGCTTAGCTGTGCTACCCTATATAGAAGGAAAACGAATAGCTGATATAGGTACGGGAGCAGGGCTGCCAGGCATACCATTAGCTATTTTTTTACCCGATGTGGAATTCACTTTGGTTGATTCTAATTCAAAAAAAACCCGATTTGTACAACAAGCTATATTAGAATTAAAATTAAAAAACGTTAATGTGATACATAGCCGAGTAGAAAATATACAAGCTGATATGCTATTTTCTACTGTTATTATGCGAGCATTTGCAAGCATACAAGAGATAATATCGTTAACAAGTCGTTTGATAGATTCATCAGGTATTTTGTTGGCTATGAAAGGTCAAAAACCGACTGATGAACTTAATAGCATTAGCAATGAATATTCAATAATATCTATTAAGATACCAGAGCTTGAAGCAGAAAGATGTTTAATCCGAATAAAGGGAAAGCTTAACAATGGGTAAGATCATAACCGTCACCAATCAAAAGGGTGGGGTAGGAAAAACCACTACAAGTGTTAATCTTGCAGCATCATTGGCGGCGACTAACCGTCATGTTTTATTAATTGACCTGGATCCTCAAGGCAATGCTGCCATGGGTTGTGGTGTTAATAAAGATGAAATTGAGTTATCCAGTTGTGACTTATTGTTAGAAGATGCGCCAGCCTCTGAAATCATTATTAAAAATGAAACATTAGGCTTTGATATTATTGCTGGTAATGCTGATTTAACCGTTGCTGAAGTACAGTTAATGAATGCTATAAGCAGAGAACGCAGGCTTGCCGATGCTCTATTGCCAATCAAAGATAATTATGATTATATTTTGATTGACTGCCCTCCATCATTAAATATGCTGACCTTAAATGCAATGGTCGCAGCGGATAGTCTATTAATTCCCATGCAATGTGAATATTATGCCTTAGAGGGACTTTCGGCTTTAATGTCTACCATGAGAGATATTCAGGCTAAAATAAATCCGAAGCTGTATCTTGAGGGTATTTTAAGAACCATGGTTGACAACAGAAGCCTATTGACCAAGGATGTTTCAGATCAGCTTATAGAATATTTTGGTGACAAAGTATTTAGAACCTTTATCCCTAGAAACATTCGTTTAGCAGAAGCACCTAGTCATGGCATGCCTGTTATTATGTATGAAAAAAATTCTCGTGGTTCACTGGCCTATATTGCCTTAGCTGGTGAAATGATTAGAAAAGAAGAGAAATAAAATGGTAGCAAAAAAACGCGGTCTTGGTCGAGGGCTAAACGCTCTGTTAGGAGAAATTGAAGAAGCAGGACAAGAAAAATCCGAAAATCTAAAAACCCTACCCATTGAATTTCTACAACGAGGAAAATATCAGCCACGTAATGATATGAATCCAGAAACATTGCAAGAACTGGCTGATTCAATCAAAGCACAAGGCGTTATTCAACCGATTATTGTCCGTCGACTAGCTGGACAAAATGAAAAGTATGAAATTATTGCAGGTGAACGTCGCTGGCGAGCCGCTCAACTTGCCGCATTGCAAGAAGTACCCGTTGTTATAAAAGACATTGATGATCGTGGTGCTATAGCAGTGTCACTCATTGAAAATATTCAACGCGAAGACCTGAATGCACTGGAAGAGTCAGAAGCCTTAAAAAGGCTGGTTGATGAATTTGATTTAACTCACCAACAAGCTGCCGATGCAGTCGGAAAATCCAGAGCAATGGTCTCTAATTTACTGCGTCTGCTTGACTTGCAGAGTGAAGTAAAAACACTGCTCAGCAAAGGCTTAATAGAAATGGGGCACGCAAGAGCCTTATTATCACTAGAAAGAGAGCAACAAATTGTAATTGCTAATAAAGTGGTTAAACAAGGGTTAACCGTTAGAGCCACTGAAAAGCTGATAAAAAATTTAGGTTCTGAACAAACTACTGCTCATAAATATCAAGATACAGACACCTTGAGATTACAAGAAGAATTAACTGAAAAAGTAGGAGCAAAAGTCGTTATTAACCATCAAAAAAACGGTAAAGGTAAGTTGGTTTTTAACTACGCTAGTTTAGAAGAGTTGGAAGGGATTATTGCCCGGATTAATTAACTGAGATTTTCTTAAGCGTGAAGAGTATGTGTACAGTAATCATAGTAGAATTAAAACATGCCAACCATATTAAGAATAAGTTCTTTTCGTTTCTTCTTTTAAAGTAACGAAAATACTAAACCAGCACACATTCATATTCAAAGAGATAGAATGCTGGCAAAATTTTGGTTACAGCCTGTTGCGCTGGCAAGTTCAACAAGGTTTTCCTCTAAATAACTAAGAAAACTTGAGTCACTGGTTATTGAAAATAAAGAAACCTTTTTGAAGGCATGGAATGAGTACTTTAGCAGTTGAGTTACACCCACAAGCCCATGACATAAAATGCACAGATACTGCTCTTATTGTTGAGCTAATTGATGGTCGCACTATTTCTGCAACTTTAGCCTGGTTTCCCCGATTATCCCAAGCAAGTAAAGAACAGCTTGAAAATTGGGAGCTATTAGGTGATGGCGAAGGAGTTTATTGACCTGATGTAGATGAAGACCTTAGTATTGCTGGTCTACTTATAGGGGCGCATTAAAAAGAAATTTGACCAGTCAAGCTTACTTATGAACATAAACCAGCAACACAGTCGCCTAGACACAGCCTTTTCTCGATTCCTTGCTCAACGCTCAACACTTAATAAATCACAACAAGAAAGCTTTCAAGCAATTATTGCAGAGTTATCTTTTCAACAGTCTCAAGGCCATAGCTGTATTCGTATTAATAATACTGAGCAACAGCTGATTCAGGCATCTGGCTTATTAACGGATGACCCTGCCTTATCTCCCCTGATATTAGAACAAAACAGACTTTATTTACAACGCTACTGGTTTTACGAGCATCGACTAGCTCAGCAAATAAAAAAATTACTGAATCAGTCGTTTCCCCAGAATTCTTTTGATTCCCTTCTAAGCCGTTATTTTGTCGATCTTATTGATGAAACAGACTGGCAAAAACAGGCTACAAAAAAAGCATTAAGCCACGCTTTTACCATCATTACTGGAGGCCCGGGGACAGGAAAAACATCCACCGTAGTAAAAATCTTGGCTTTGTTACAGGAACTAGCTGAAAAAGAGGGGCGATTCTTACATATTGCCTTAGCCACGCCAACTGGAAAAGCGGCAACAAGATTACAACAATCCATTGGCTTGAGTAAAAACACATTACCTTGTTCTGAATTAATTAAACAGCAAATTCCTGAAACGGTTGCAACATTACATAGATTATTAGGCGCACAACCACCCTCGCCTTATTTTAATCATAATGCAAACAACCCACTTCCCTATGATTTAATCGTGGTGGATGAAGCCTCTATGGTTGATTTAGCATTAATGAGTAAACTGGTTGATGCCTTAAAACCTGATTCAAGACTTATTTTACTCGGTGATAAAGATCAACTTGCCTCGGTTGAATCTGGCGCAGTATTAGCGGACTTAACCACCGCACTTCCTGAATATACCGTTGAATTAAAAAAATCATATCGTTTTAAAGGTGAAATTAAAGCACTTGCTGATGCTGTAAACAATCAATCTGTTGAACAGGCTTGGGAGATTTTAGACAATGCTGATCCAAATATAAGCCTGCTTAATGTTGATTTAATTGATTATGCTGCTGAGCAATATAGTGATTATTTATTGCAAATAAAAAACCATGTTGATTTTAAAACTATTTTTACAACCTTTAGTCAATTTCAACTGCTATGTTCCAATCGACAAGGTGATAATGGGGTTGTTTCTATTAACAAGAAAGTGGAAGAAAAACTGGTTCAACAAAATAAAATCCAGATTTCTGGTCATTGGTATATTGGTCGCCCTGTGATGATTGCCCAAAACAACTCAGCCATACAACTTTATAACGGTGATATAGGTATTTGCCTGTTCGATAAAGAAAGTGCCAAATTAGCTGTTTTTTTTCTGCGTCCTGATGGCAGTATAAAGAAAGTGCTACCTAGCAGAGTACCTGAGCATGAAACTGTTTTTGCCATGACCATACATAAAAGCCAGGGTTCTGAATTTGATGAATGTGTTTGTGTCCTAGCAGATAAGATCAATCCTGTTTTAAGCAAAGAACTTATTTATACAGCAATTACCCGCGCAAAAACCAGGCTAAAAATAGTCAGTAGTTATTTGGTTTTTAGCCAAACCTTGCAACAAAGCGTTGTGCGGACAGGTGGGTTGTTAGAAAAACTGAGGTAAACAACTCTGTCTTAAGGGATTATTGACTGATCATGTAGCTCTTAAAAAAAGCGAATAGATAAGAAAGAGTATGAAAACCACCTTATTTGAATTTATGGGCAAAGATATGGGTAATATCACCCTATCACTAGGTATCTCGCAATATCCAGAACATGGCTCATCAATCGCAGAATTAATGAGAAAAGCTGATAAAGCGTTTGGATAAAACAAAAAGCAAGACACGCTTCTGGCAAAAAGTTCGCAACTTATTTCAAAGTTTTTAATCCCGCACTGGGAGGTGATGCATCTGGGGATAGCAAATGAACTTAAGCCAACCATTATTCTCTACAACAGCTCTTAATTGAAAAACTGTGATCAAGTTGTTTGAGGCGAAGTTTTTCAGCGGAACCAGGCTGAATGAAAATGACGACAGACCACGGATCGTACAAGTTTCTGCCCCTAAATATTTTCAATGACGGGTTAAAGGTTGAAATGCTGTTTTTAATCAGGTGTGGTTTTTCAGCGGGAGCCACTGCCTCTCTCGTTGTTCTCTGATATGTTTAACAAAACATATGAAAGGTAATGGTATTAGAGTTCGATCCTTTAGGTTTATTATTATTCGAACACCTAATGTTCCACTGGTAGCGCTGTTAAACCCATTACAGCCTTTTTTTATTTGTTTATTATTGAAAAGGCCTATCTTACCCTCTAGTTTTTTAGGGTACAATGAAATAAAAGCATAATACATAATTACAAACATGGAACATGCAAAGAATCGACGCTCTGGGATTAATCGACGCTCTGAGATTAATCGGCGAAAGACTGATCAGGATGAAATAAAAACTAATAACCACGTTAGCATTGCCGGATATTTACGTATTGATGCTCGCCTTAAAAAAGTCTATCTCGAAGAAAAACAAATTCACCTCACGCGAAAGGAATTTGATCTGCTAAAGTTTCTATCAACGGATACTGGTCGTGTATTTTCTGATAACGAAATAATCAACACGGTCTGGGCTGATGAATTTGATGCCTGTGCAAATAATGTTAAACAATATATTTATTTTTTACGGAAAAAAATTGAAAAAGACCCACACAAACCACTAATCATTCAAACTATAAAAGGATTTGGTTATAGGCTTGTGCTAACAAACAATTAACGACACATCTATTAATTCTGGCTGAACAACTATGCGCTTAAAATTTTTGAGAACAAGGTAAAAATTGCAGTAAATAACAGGCTATTTTCAACAAAGTCATCGAAAATTTTAAGTGCATAAATGCCAGGCATGAATTATTTGGAGGTACACTTAACTATTGGTCGTTCAATGTAAAGCTTTAACCCTCGTTATTTTTTCAGATATTTAAATAAACCACTAATTTAGTAGATCACGAAATGAGTTTAGGAACTGGCGTATAGCAAGCTACGCATTGTTGTCACAACGCTGATGACAAACACAATCAAGTGGTCAAAGATATTTCAAGCACCTTCACATTCAATCCTATTTATAAATGTCGCTTGAGAATAAATTCTGGTGCTTTTGGAATAAATTTTTTTAAATCATTCTATGTATTTTTTACCAGCCTTTTGATAGCATTTTAAGCGAAGAATAGCTTAAGCCGTTAGATGCAAAGGATTAATTGATGAATACCAGATTTTTTAATAAGTGGCAGCATGAGATCTCGGAGTTTAGCCATACGGCTAAGTGGATGTGGTTCGTAGGGATTATTATTTTTGCAATGGGCGTATGGATAACTGCAACCTGGTTATCGCCCAACACTATAATTTCAAAAAATACAAACAATGGGATAGGAAAATCTTTTGCTACAGAACAAAATATTAAAGCAAGCAAGTCAACCCGCCAAACGAATACATCCATCACAGCCACCCCTTCCCAAACCGGAATAATTCTCGAAACTGATTATCAGGTAACTTTAAATCCCAGCCCAATTAAAGGTGCACAAAAGAAAATTAATAAGAACATTATTCAAACAAAACCAACAGATACCGACACAATACCACCTGAATCCCAGGATGGCTGGTCGATTTCAGGAATGGTCCTGGATGAATCCGGAAAACCTATAGCCGATATTGAATTAATTACATTGTGGAAAAACTTTTCTCTAGTAGACGGAGGTATGGACATTCCAGCAAGCGAACGAAAATGGCAGGCGGTGACAGGATTTGATGGGTACTATCAGATACAAGATCTCGAAGAAGGAGAGTATCAGATCCGTAGCGAAGCCAACGCTCTCTATCAGGCAGCCTCTATAGTCGTTCGCACCGGCATTGAATCCGCCGACTTGATTCTGCGAAAAAAACAGCCAGACATCCATATTTATGGAACAATTCAGAGCGAAGGCGAACCGCTGACTAAAGTACGCGTGGTACCCACCGGTCAATCCAAAAATGCGGTATTTTCAGATGAAGAGGGTCACTATAATCTGGTGGTAGATATCAGTTCGCGCTTAAAATTATATACCTTGCGTATTTCACATCAGGATTATCAGGAACAATCTTTTGAATTTCAAGTGGCAGAAATGCTGAAGAAAGGAGAGATACAACTGAATTTAGAGCTTAAACCCATTGCTGAACAGGCCGAAGTAACCGGTAACTTGCGCAGCTCCAATAGTTCATCCGTCTCTGAAGAGAAAGTGCAGCTCTATTCCGAAACAACCAAACGCAGATATTTGGCTGTTAGCGACCAGAATGGAGCATTCTGGTTTCCAGAAGTTGAACCCGCTCCAGATTATTTCCTGTCAGTTAACCCTGCAAGTTACTATCAGGACTATTTACAAAAAGACGTGCAAATCACATCCTCTGGGCTGGACGTGGATGTCGTTCTTAAACCCCTGAAACTGGGTACTTTAACAGGGCAAATGGTTGATCCAAATGGCAAACCGGTTTCTGGTTTCAGCCTGTGGCTTCGCAACAACGAAGCTTCGAGTTTTCCGGCACTTAATGTTACCAGTGATAGCCGCGGACACTTTAATGTTAATGAGATTCCAGAAGGCAAACTGGTATTTGATACACGTTCATCACCATTATTCAGCATTACAGGGTTTCATCAATCTGCTGAAGAAACAACAAATGCTCAGCTAGTTCTCGACTGGGGAGATCATGTCGTCCCTGGACGCATAGTAAACAATCATGGCAAGCCTATACCTGCTGCAGAAATTTCTCTCACATGGTTTCATCGTGACGGCGAGGTCAGAAGCTATTCTACACGCAAAGCAGTCACCAATAGCGATGGTTATTTCATGTTCTCGAAAGTCAGCTCAGGGATGCACACCCTGCGTATTGATATACCGAATTACCGCTACACCCAACGTGACCACGTTGTGGGGGAAACTGACTCTGAAATTATCATTCGACTTGAGGATGATGCGTGACCAATAACATGAGGATAGATAATCAATCAGATATAACTATTAAAACAGGGAATTGCCGTAGGCCCTGCCACGAACAAGAGTTGAATATTAAAGACTTCAAAAGGGGGTTTCATCTGATGCCGCCAGAAAGAAGAAGGCAATAACGAAACGCTAAGCCAAAAAGTATATTCTTAAAAGCTGGCGTTCAGTTATTGAAAAACAGGCGAGTATAACTCGCTAACAATAAGTAAATACGATGAGGAGATATAAAATGAAATTATGTGAATTTAGACCTTGGAGAGTTTCGTCGCCCGTTACTATTTTGACGGCCATGATCCTCCAAGTTAGTTCGATGGGGGCTGTCGCTGATGTCACTCCGCCATCGGTATCTGAAACATTGACTCCTGGAGCCAGCATTATGGTACACAAGGTCGTTACCACGCCGGAAATCCCACCAAAACCGGATATCGTGTTTCTGGCGGATACCACAGGGAGTATGACTGACGCTATCATAAACGTTCAAACCAATGCCAATGCTATTATGGCTGCAGTGGCAGGCGCAACCACGGATCCTCAATTTGCAGCCGCTCAATATAGAGATATAGGCGACTCTCCGTTGTTCAATGTAGATCAAGGACTGACATCTGACCAAACGGCTGTCAATACCGCTATTGGTACATGGGCTGCTGGTGGTGGTGGCAATACTCCTGAGGATCAACTTCATGCACTGAGTGAGCTCGCGACCGGCGCGGTTACATACCGACCGGGGTCAAGCCGCATAATTGTCTGGTTTGGCGATGCCAGTGGGCACGACCCTGCTTCTGGTGGCGAAACATTAGCCTCTACGATTGCAGGCCTTACTGGCGCAGATGCCAGGGTTATCGCTATCGACGTAAACACAGGTTTTGGCGACGGTCTTGACTTTACCGGTCAGGCTACGAGTATCGCTACAGCAACAAGCGGCACATTTTTTCCAGGTGCATTACCTGGAGAAGTTTCAGATGCCATTCTGGCTGGACTACACCTGTTGCCTATAACGGTAAAGCCCGTACCTGTAGGTTGCGGTCCGCTTAATATTACTTTCGATGCAGATGAAAAAACCGTGACCAGCGGTGACGATGTTGAATTCGACGAGACGATTGTAGTACCTGCCAACTCACTTCTGGCCGGACAAACTGTCAACTGTACTGTTGAATTTCAAGCTAACGGCGAAACCATCGGAACACAGGATATCAGTATTGAGATTCCACTTGCAATTGACGTGACACCCGATACGGCAACTAATGAGCTTAGTGAAGATCAGGATCATACAGTCACTGCAAAGGTAATGTCTGACGGTTCTGCTCTCGAAGATCTCACCGTGAACTTTAATATTCTGTCAGGGCCCAATGCTGGCATAACCGGAATTGGAACCAGTCCAACTGATGCTACCGGACAGGCGGATTTTAGCTACACAAATCCAAATATTGATCCATCCGGCTTAGGCCAAGACAGCATTCAAGGCTGCGTTGTGCGTGAGGATGGTGGGTCTGATGAATGTGACACAGTCACCAAGGACTGGGTGGATGCTAAACCGCCCGTTACATTATGTGAAGCCACGGTTAACCCTCACGGTAAAAAAGAACCTCAGGCACCGGGTACCGGTCAAAACGAGGATGGATTTTATGAACTGTCCGCTACCGATAATATATGGCCATGGGATCAACTGTTAACCAGTATTACGATGACGGATACGGGAAGTGGAACGGTATTCGGTCCGCTTCTTGATCGTAACGGTGACGGTAAAATCCTGATCAAATATACCCAGGATTCGGATGCCACCCCGGTCATGAAGAAAATTGGCGGTAACGGCTCCAACTCTAAGGCTACTTCTGTGGACTGGCACATCATCGGCACGGGTGATGGTCTAGCTACGGCGACAGACGGTTCCGGCAATGATTCAACTGCCAGCTGTCTAGTGCCTAAACCTCCGAAATAAGGATAGCTATTCGAAACTGTTGAACAGGATGTTAAATCAACCACCGAGGGGGCTTTAATGCCCCCTCTTTTATTGTGTTGACTGAAATGTTATCAACAAATTCTTTAGTTCTATTCTGCTTTGAGTTAATAAA
>JAGLUC010000109.1 GCA_023134955.1 Methylococcales bacterium
TGGTTTTGTTTTCGGTAAGCCAAATTTTTTGCGTTGTTCAGGTTCTTTAGTGCATAAATATTGCAGGATTAAGTCTATACCTCGTGCATCACAAAAAGGATGAATCCAGCGAGTGAAAAATGTTGCTGCTGTTTTGCTTATGATTAAATGAAACTCAATAGCTGATATGGATTCTCTATCCTGTTTGTCATTAATCAGTTGAGTAATAATTTGTTGCTGGAATTGATTGTTTGTTTGATTTTCTGGACAATAATGTTGATGAAATAGTGAGGGTGAAGTTTCTCTTTTGCACCAATAAAAATGCTTGCCACGCTGTTGCAGGCTTGCAAAAGCCAGTGGAAATTGTTGCCCAAAATCATTAATTCTTAATTGTAAGGTTTCAATGTCGGGTGTTTTATTAAGCTCTAATACAAAACCACAAAGACTACCTGGTAAGCCTTCGCGACGAATTTCATCATCCATTGCCAGGGTAAAACTGTCAGCAATATTCAGTTTTTCTAAAATATCGAGTTGCTTGCTCATGCCTTTTTATGCCTTAAAATCCATTGTTCTAAAGTATTAAAGGACTGTACATTATCAGGCTCAATTTCCGTATCAGGTAAAGTAATACCGTATTCATCTTCAATAAACATAATCAGGCGCATAATGCCCATACTATCTAAACCTGCTTCCAAGAGATCGTCATCATCACTAAATTTCTCTGTGTCAGCCACAAAAACCAGTTCCTGAAAGATAAAGTCACGTAGTTTCTTTTTCATATATTTAATTAAGCTATAATTTGCAGGGTTAATGAGATGTTGATCTATTTAAGTTGAAATTATAACGCATAATATTGCGTTATACTGCTCGTATAATTGAGTATGGGGCGTTTTAATGAAAAAAATAAGGCAAAAGTAGTGGCAGAAAGTAAACAAATCATCATTATTGGCGCAGGGCCATCAGGCAGTGTAGCCGCAGCTCTATTACAAAATAAAGGGCATCAGGTTACTATTATTGAACGAGATAGCTTTCCACGTTTCAGTATTGGAGAAAGCTTATTGCCACAATGTATGGAATTTATTGAACAGGCTGGAATGCTGGATGCAGTGACAGAGGCTGGCTTTCAATTAAAATCAGGTGCTGCATTTTTGCATGATGGCAAACATTCTGAGTTTTGTTTTTCTGATAAGTTTACCCAAGGCTTTGATACCACTTTTCAGGTGCAACGCGATAAATTTGATGCCTTGTTAGCAGACGAAGCACAACGCATGGGTGTGGAAATTCGTTGGCAGCAAGAGTTGATTGCCGCTGATTTTTCAGGAGCCAAGCCATTATTGACGATTAAACCAGCAAATGCTGATAATTATCAAGTTGAAGCTGAATTTGTATTAGATGCCAGTGGTTTTGGTCGGGTATTACCACGCTTGCTTAATTTAGAAAAAGCATCTGATTTTCCATGTCGACAATCACTTTTCACCCATATAGAAGATAAAATTGATTGTGATAAATATGATCGAAATAAAATCCGTATTATTGTTCATCCACAACATAAAGATGTCTGGTATTGGTTAATTCCTTTTAGTAATGGTCGATGTAGTTTAGGGGTAGTGGCTGAACCTAAATTATTAGAAATGATAGGCGATGACCAGCAACACATTTTTAAACAATTAATCGCACAAGAAGCTGAATTATCTGAACTATTAAAAAATGCTGTTTTCGATACGCCGATAAATAGTCTTAAGGGTTATAGCGCTAATGTCACTTCATTGTATGGAAAGGGTTATGCCTTATTAGGCAATGCAGGTGAATTTTTAGATCCTGTTTTTTCATCTGGTGTCACCATAGCCATGAAGTCAGCTAGTTTAGCCGCCGATGTTTTAGACAGACAATTAAATCAGCAGACGGTTGACTGGCAACAAGAATTTGTCGAACCTTTGCAAAAAGGGGTAGAGACTTTTCGAGCCTTTGTCACCGCCTGGTACGATGGTGATCTACAAGACGTGATTTTTTATGATCAACAACAGGCGAATATTAAATCAATGATTTGTTCGATTCTAGCAGGTTATGTCTGGGATGAAAAAAACCCTTATGTAAAAAACTCAAAGGCACGATTAAAAACTTTAGCTGAATTGTGTCGTGAACCTTAAGCGGTACAATTGAAAATTTTATGAAGCTATATTTAAATGATTTAGGTATGCTCTCAGCAGTGGGTGACAATCGGGATGAAATTATTCAGCGGCTACAAGCTGGCGACAGGTCTGGTCTGGTTTTAACTGAAGAATTTAGTTCTCACCCAGTTTATGTGGGTGAAGTACGGGCAGAATTGCCTGGTATTGCCAATAAATACAGTGTTTATGACTGTAAAAACAATCAATTATTACTCGCTGCTTTACAGCAAATTCAAGGCACTGTTGATGAAATAATTCAACGCTTTGGTGCTGACAGAATAGGGGTGGTGATTGGGACTAGCACTTCCGGGGTGCGCAATACCGAACTCGCCATTGAGTCAGTCGCAAATAGGCATATCAAACCTGAAACTTTTCATTATAAGCAACAGCAATTAGCAGCAGGAGCGGATTTTTTAGCCAATCATTTAGCTTTAAAAGGGCCTGCATATGCTATATCAACGGCTTGTTCATCCAGTGGTAAGGCATTTGCATCTGCACGTCGGCTTATTGCTTTAGGCTTATGTGATGCGGTTATTGTCGGTGGGGCAGATAGTTTGTGTCGATTTACTGTGCATGGTTTTGATGCTCTGGAATCAGTATCCAAAGGATTATGTAAACCTTTTGGACAACATAGAGATGGAATTAATTTATCGGAAGGTGCTGCTTTATTTGTACTTAGTAAACAACCAGGGGAAGTTGAATTGCAGGGCATTGGTGCCAGTAGTGATGCCTATCATTTTTCAGCCCCTGATCCAGAAGGCGGTGCAGTGATTACCGCGATGCAAACAGCATTAAAACAAGCGCATAAAACAGCGAACGAGATTGATTATATCAATCTACACGGTACGGCAACGCCTTTAAATGATGCCATGGAAAGCAAGGCTGTTAGCAATGTGTTTGGAAACTCAGTGGCAGTCAGTTCTAGCAAAGGTATGACAGGACATGCATTAGGTGCTGCGGCAGCACTTGAACTGGGTATATGCTGGATGTTACTGAGAGAACAAAATCAACAAGGCTTGTTAATCCCCAATATTAATGATGATGAAATAGATTCAACTCTGCCCTCATTGAACTATATAAAATTAGGGCAAAAACTGGGGCGTAGTATTAATACTTGCCAAAGTAATTCTTTTGCTTTTGGTGGCAATAATATTTCCTTGGTGATTGGACGAGCATGATTGATATAGATATAGCAGAATTACTACCGCATGAAGGAAAAATGATGTTATTGGATCATGTGCTGGAATATGATCAAGAATCGCTAGTTGCAGAGGTTATTGTTGCTAATGATGGCTTGTTTGGCGATGGACAAACTATTCCAGCCTGGATAGGCATTGAATACATGGCGCAAACAGTGGCAGCACATGGTGGAATGATGCGTCGTCTTGCTGGTAAACCTATTGATGTGGGATTCTTATTAGGATCGCGGCGATATAACTGTAATGTTTCTGAGTTTATAGTAGGTACACGGTTAACCGTTAGTGTTAAACGATTTATGGAAGATCAAGGTCTAGGTGTATTTGATTGTCAGATACTAGGCGAGGGCATTGATATTTCAGCAAAGTTGAATGTTTATCAGCCAGCTAATATTGAGATCTGATAAGACTTAATCTATTGGCAATAAAAAACCATGGTGATTGAAAATTGTACGAGATTTATTATTTAGCAAAAATTGATAGAACTGCTTAGCCGTTGATTTAGCATGCTTCATCAACACCATGCGGGCATGAAAAGGGGCGTGTAAAGACTGTGGAATTAACACTGAATTTCCTAATGACTTGAGTGCGGGATGAAGTGAATAGGAATACGATATGATGCCACCCTGAGTAACTCCAGAGCTTGCAAATTGCGCTGTTTGTGAGGCGTTTTCAGCCAACACTAAAAAAGGTTTTATGCTGTGCCAAAGTCCCGTATTGATGAGCACTTGTTTAGCAGCACGCCCATAAGGGGCATGATCTGGGTTAGCTATTGCAAAATGCTGCAACTGATTTTTTTTGAGTAGATTTTTTAAATTGTGTAATTCCTTATCAACTAAAATGGGGCTGTTGTTTGAGGTAAATAATGCTAAGCGTCCTGTTGCATAAATAATCCCATCATCCAAAGTGAGTTGCTGCTGTTTTAAGCTATTAATATAAGATTCATCAGCGGAAATGAATAATTCAAAGGGTGCTCCTTGTATCAATTGTCGTGTCAGGTTGCCAGAAGAGCCGTAGCTTATCGTTATATTTAATCCGGTTTGCCGGGTAAAAGCCTGTTTAATCTCATCCAATGCAAAACGAGTGCTCGATGCCGCAGCAATAATAGTTGTTTCTTTGGCATGAACGGGCGATATAAAAACCAACAATGAAATAAGAACTATTTTGTATGGAGTCATCATTACTTCCTAAACAAAATAGACTGCTTTATTTATAACCTTCACCCGTACCTAATAAGGCAGCAATAATATTTTTTTGTATTTCTGATGAACCCGAAAATAGCCGACTGGCGAGTGCATCGTTAACAAGCATTGCCATTGGATTGTCATTTAATAACCCAGCACTGCCTAAAATATGCACGGCATCAAGGCTGGATTGTAAAAAAGCTTCAGCAGCAAATAATTTTGTTTGGGCGCTGGCTAGAGTAATGCGTTTGTTATTGTCTTTTAGTCTTGCACACTCGTTGACCCAAATACGAATCGTATCCAAGCGTAATTTCATATCGGCAATTTTGTGGCTAATGGCTTGGTTTTTACCTAAGTGACTGCCATTAACTCGGCGTTGGCGGCTAAATTTAATCACCTCTTTTAATTGCCAATCCATCACTCCACAAATTCCAGCAAAAATAAAGGCGCGTTCTAATTCCAGAGCTTGCTGAATCATCATATTACCGCCCCCTGTTTTTCCTAGTTGTCTATCATGTGGAATTAAACAGTTTTTTAGTACAATATCGCCCATTGTTGCTGTTTTACAGCCATTTACTTCAGGGTTGTCTAAGAACTGAACGCCTGGATCATCGGCATGAATAATAAAAGCGGATAATTTACTGTCCATGCGAGCATAAATGACTAAAAAGTCAGCAATAGGTGTGTTGGTGATAAAACGTTTATGACCATTAATAAGCAAGCCATCCGTAGTATTTTCTACCGATGTTTCTAGTGCATTAAGATCTGATCCTGCTTGTGGCTCAGTAATGGCATGACCTGCAATCAATTCAGCTGATAAAAGTTTGGCTAAATAGCTTTGCTGCTGTTGCTCAGTACCATAATTAAGAATAGGGAAGATGGCTCCCCAAAGGTGGGCGTTAATTGACAAAATTAAACCACTATCCAAACAGCTTTTACCTAAGGCTTCATGGGCGGACACTAAATCAGCAAAGGTATTGCCTTGTCCACCTTTTGCGCTGTCTATAGCATGTTTTAATAAGCCTTGTTGGGCACAGGCAATAAGGCGTTGTTTTGAGGCTTGAGCATCACCTGGTGGCGGTAAGTTTGTCATGTATTCTCCAATTGCTTTTGTAGCGATAGGTAGTCAGTTTTACCATTGGCTAAATAGGGTAGCGAATCAAGCACAATAAACTTACATGGTTGCATGTAAGCAGGTAGTTTTTGTCTGATGGGCTTAATAATATCATTTAAAGTCGATTCGGCTTTTAATACTACCGCTGCTGCCGGGCGTTGCCCACTAGTTTTATCTTTAATACCAATGACTACGCAAGATTCAACTTCAACACATTGTAGAATCACCTGTTCAATTTCGGCAGGTTCAACTCGATAACCTGAACATTTCAACATTCTATCGAGTCGACCGTGATAACAATATTCGCCCCGTTCATTTAAAGAGACTTTGTCCCCTGTAAGGTAAAACTGATCAGATGAAAGGGCAGATATTAATTGTCCTTGTTGCCAATAGCCAGATAAATTATTGTTACCTTGTACTTTTAGTTCATCAGTATTTTCATCAATCTGTAAAACTGAATCACAGGCCGGAATTCCAATGGGAATTGCTTTGTCTGCTTGTAGTTGAGCTCTGTCAACAGGCCAATAACAACAAACATTGGTTTCGGTAGGGCCGTATAGATTGAAAAAATTAACTTCTGGCAGTAAATTACAAAGCGTGATTAATTGAGCGGTAGGGAAGACTTCTCCAGCAAATAAAATGGTTTTTAAATGTGGCAAAGACGTGGTTGCTAAAGAGCCTTTTAAAGCTATAAAGCTAAGTAAAGACGGTACGGTATAAAAAACGCTTATTTTTTGATCACTTAACCATGCAGTCAGGCGACTGGGTGATAAGGTCAAATTGGCAGGGACAAAGTTAACCGTAGCACCGCGATTTAAACTGCTGAATAAATCAAATACACTCAGGTCAAAATGAAAAGGTGCAAGTGAAGCAATTTGGTCTTTATGGCTAATATTAAAGGTATCTGCTGCCCAGTTAGAAAAATTAAGCATGGCTCTATGACTGAGTGCAACACCTTTAGGATTGCCTGTAGAACCAGAGGTATAAAGTATTGCGGCTAATGATTCAGTTTCTATGGATATAGATTTAGGAGTTTCTGGAGATTCAGCAGCGAGCTGGTTAATATCCAGCCATAAATTAGAATTGTTTAACCAGGTAGGGCAATTACCCTTACCAATCACTCGCTGCACATCTGCATCATTAACAATAAAGCTTAAACGAGAATCAGGATTTTTTAAGTCAAGTGGAATGTAGCAAGCATTGGTATTGAGTATTGCTAAAATTGATATGGCAGCATCAGTTCCACGATCTAAAGCAATAGCAACACGCTGACAAGACAGTAAACAATGACTGATTTTTTTAGCTTGTTGCTGTGCCTGTATATAACTGGTTGCTCTATCAGCCTCTATAAAAGCGGTCTGATTAGGCGCAGTGTTGCAGTGTTGATTGAAATTGAAGAGTAGAGTATCAGGATTTAGCACGTTGTTTTTTTCCTAAAAGACTGCTTGATTAAGTTATCCGAGGCTGTGAAACTTTATTATTAACTGTAATAAAGTTGCTTTGCAGTAGTCCTGGAAGTGTTCAGCAGGACTGATTACTTAATCTGAGGTCTTGCACTATAAAGTCTCTGAAGCATAATCCGCCAAACGGGAGCGTTCACCTCGACGCAAGGTAATATGTGCGCCATGTTGCCAGGTTTTAAAACGATCGACAACATAGGTTAGTCCTGAGGTGGTGGCTGTTAGGTAGGGCGTGTCAATTTGTGACAAATTACCAATGCAGATGACTTTTGTATTAGGTCCTGCCCGGGTAATTAATGTTTTCAATTGTTTAGGTGTTAAATTTTGCGCTTCGTCAATAATCAGGTAACGATTGAGAAATGTACGTCCGCGCATAAAATTTAATGATCTAATTTTGACTCGATTCATTAACACATTTTGCGATGCATTTTGTTCCCAGTCATTGCTTCCTGAGCGACTACCTAAAAGCTCTAAATTATCAATTAATGCGCCCATCCAGGGAGCCATTTTTTCTTCTTCGCTACCTGGTAGAAAACCAATATCTTCACCTACAGGCACAGTTTCTCTAGTCATAATGATTTCTTGATAGGTTTTGTGCTCCAGAGTAGATGTTAAGCCAGCAGCAAGAGCAAGTAAGGTTTTTCCTGTGCCTGCTGTACCTAATAAAGTGACAAAATCTATTTCGGGGTCTAATAAAACATTAAGAGCAAAATTTTGCTCTCTGTTTTTAGCCGATATTCCCCAAATATTGTTGTTTCTATTCTTGTAATCTCTAGCAAGTTCCAGGGTTGCTGTTTCACCATCACAAGACCTGACAATCGCTTCAAAATTAGATTGGTTTTCAATGTAGAGATATTGATTAGGATACCAGTCTTTTACTAAAGAACTGGTGATTTTATAAAAAGTATGATCACCATCTTGCCAAGACTCCATTTTA
>JAGLUC010000011.1 GCA_023134955.1 Methylococcales bacterium
TTTTAAGAGAATATATATTTACCCGCCAAATATAACATTGCAGGAGTACCAGTATATCAACTTGTTTCAAAGCACTGATTATATTTCCCACACTTAACGGTGACATAGCCTTTAATTTAGAATTATCCTCGGCTAACTGAGTATTAATCAAAGCTGTCAGTGCTTATACGATCAAACCATTGTTTTGCATAGAATGCCTCTAATGCAAGAGAGTCTTTATCTAGTCTTTTGCTCACTCCACCCGCTCCATTTACCTTAATTAATTTTTCCTGCTCATCAAGCTTATAAACCATATTGATTGATATACCGTGGTTTTCTGTGATTAAACTGTAACAAGTATTTATCCATGTCGGTTCAATAAGTTCAGTTCCATTGAGTAAATTAACGATGGCAAAGGCACACATTTTAGCTTCAGAATTAGCAGCAAAAGCTGATTTGGGTAATGGGCTGTAAATGGCTGCATCACCAATCACATGAATATCAGAGAGTAAAGTTGATTCACTGGTTTTGTGTTTGATAGGACACCAGCCACTTGCATTAGTAAGCCCTGTAATTTCAGCGATGTACCCAGCTTTTTGGGTGGGAATATAGTTTAATACATCTGCCTTAAATAGATCACCAAAGTCAGTTTCTACAATTTTATTTTTTACATCCACTCTTATAACAGGGTTGTCTGGTACAGAAAGCCACTTGATCATGCTGTTGTTAGTACCATAACCATAATGTCTTTCCCAGCCATCAATAAATAATGCTTGTTTAGAAAACTGACTTTTAGGATCAATAATTAATATTTTTGATTTGGGCTTATGTCGTTTTAAATAATGGGCAATCATGCTCGCGCGTTCATAAGGCCCTGGTGGGCACCTAAAGGGATTGGGTGGTGCGCAAATAATCACTGTACCTCCATCAGGCATGGCTTTAAGCTGATTGTTGAGCAGGGTGGTTTGAGTGCCAGCCTTCCAGGCATGTGCAATAATATGACTGCTTGACTCATCATGACCTTCGATATTATCCCATTTGAAATCAATGCCAGGCGAAACAATCAAGCGATCATAATGTATAGCTTGTTGGTTACTTAGAGTAATTAGATGTTTTGCAGGATTAATATCAGTGACTCGGTCATGAATCAGTTTAACCCCATAATGTTTGGATAAGTTTTGGTAGCCAAAGCTAAGAGAATCAATAGCTTTAAGTCCTGCAAATACCCAATTACTACCCGGGCAAGAGATGTATTGAGTTTTTGGCTCGATTAAAGTGACTTTAATCATTGGGTCTAGCATCCGAATAGTTTTGGCTGCCGTTGCACCTGCATAACCACCACCAATGATGACAACATGAGCAGATTTTGAGTTAAATGATTTGTTATAACAACCACTCAATAGTAACCCTGTCGAACCACTGGTATATTTAATAAAATTACGCCTGGAAATCATTGGTTTTCTCCGCTCAAATAATCAGAAATATAGCCCAATTCCGCATCCGTATAGCCCTTGCTTATACGATCCATAATAGTGGCGTATTTGTTATTGTATTTAAAGGCTAATAAAGTCTGGGGCAATTCATGATTAATATAATTTTGAGATAAGTTAAGTGCCTTTAGTTTATTGCCATGGCAGCTAGAACAGGCAAAAACAATGACTTTCCCAGATATTTCGGCAAGCAAAGTTATTGGAGATAAAGACAATAATATGGCGATAGCGAATAAGGCTGATTTATTTTTCATAGCTATTTTGTAGCTTTAAATTTGATTGTGAAAATAGTACCCCATTTATCAAAAGTGTACCTAAAAAACTGAGCAATCATTTTGCTCACAAATAGAGATACATCAAAAAATTTGAGGTAGATAAAGTAGTTATTTATCTAAATAATGGAGTATCGAATAAACGATGATTTTTTATGAATTCAGCAATAAAACATAATAATGGCATGGATAACTGGGTTTTTGATAATCAATTTGTTGATCAATTACCCGCTGATTTAGAAACCAATAATTACCGTAGACAAGTTGGTCATGCTTGTTATTCATTAGTTTTGCCTACCCAGGTAAAGTCACCAGCTTTAGTCGCTTATTCAAAAGAAATGGCAGCAGAACTGGGGCTTTCAGAAGCAGATTGTGAATCAAGACAGTTTGCTAATGTTTTTGTAGGTAATGAGTTAGCAACGGGGATGAAACCATATGCTATGTGCTACGGAGGGCATCAATTTGGACAGTGGGCGGGGCAATTAGGGGATGGTCGTGCAATTAATTTAGGGGAAATTCTTAGTAACAAAAATAACCGCTGGGCATTGCAACTGAAAGGTTCAGGCGCAACACCTTATTCTCGATCTGCTGATGGTTTGGCCGTTTTACGTTCATCAGTTCGTGAATTTTTATGCAGTGAAGCCATGTATCATCTTGGCGTACCCACTACGCGGGCTTTAAGTTTAATCTTGACTGGTGAGCAAGTTGTTAGAGATATGTTTTATGATGGTAATGCAAAAGCCGAGCAGGGTGCAGTGGTTTGTCGTGTAGCTCCTTCATTTTTACGCTTTGGAAGCTTCCAAATTTTTTCAGCCAGAGGAGAGCATGAAATACTCCGTCAATTGGTTAATTATACAATTACAACAGATTTCCCTCATTTATTGTCATATTCAAAAGCATTAGGCAAAGATATCTACATTGCATGGTTTGAAGATATTTGTCGAAAAACCGCTGAAGTGATTGCGCATTGGCAACGAGTAGGTTGTGTACATGGGGTAATGAACACAGATAATATGTCTATTTTAGGCTTGACCATTGACTATGGTCC
>JAGLUC010000110.1 GCA_023134955.1 Methylococcales bacterium
CCTTCTACCGTTCTCTTTTGTCTAAATCATCATTAATATTATCAAACACATCGACAAATAAATGGCTTTGGGCATTGGCCGTTTGCATAGCGTTTACTAACACGGTTAAATCCTCTATATATTCATGTACTAATTGATTCCTTAGTTGGCGTAGCATCATCCATGTCTCCACCGATGATAAAATGCCTAGTTTTTCTGCTTTGTCTAAATTATCAATCGTTGAGCCTGTTTTCTCACCTTGAATCTTTAACCATAAAGGCAATAGTTTATCACCCACTGTGTCTTGCAAGCGACTATATCGGCTGGTGAATGCTTCAACTTTTTCTGCTAAGGCATTATCTGTTTCAAGTTTTTTTGCTTGCTCAAGTGTGAATTCTTGCTTAAAAACTTGTTGCTGAGAATAGTGTAGATATTTAATTTCTTTGGTAATAACGCGCCTAAGAAACATCAGTCTTTCTTTATCCTCTTCATTTATTATCACAATATACGTCCGTTTTTAGTGGCTATATCATGAATAGGTAAGAACCTCAGATTAGGTGCTGCCATGAGTACATCTACTTTTCTCCCATTAAACTCTCGCATGATTTTTGCGCTAATTTGTGCTGAAAGTTCTGCTGGATTATTAATTGGCTCTAGGGTTGTGACAAGCAAGTCAATATCACCGCCTTTTGCATTATCATCAAGTCGTGAGCCAAACAGCTTTACTTCAGCATTATCTCCTGCACAAGTTGTCACTACATCATGAATACGTTGTTTTTGTGTTTCTGTTATTCTCATGTTTGTTCCTAACTGTTCTGCCATTGTAATGGTCTAATATAGAGTAAAGTAATTTCTATTTAATCACTGCCAGGAATCAAGGGGGCAGCCAGCTTGATATTTTTAAACCACCTTATAATGCTTGGGTGTTGGTTTAATCTTTCGGTTTTAAATATTAACATCATTATTTAATCCTTAACATTCCAATAGCCACGTGTTCCACCTATTCGTTCAATGATGTTTTGTTGCTTTAAGGTGTTTAGGTGTTTTTTTATGGCTGATTCATTAATGTCTAGCTGCTGCGCCATTGCTCGATAGCTGATTTTATCATCTTGTTGTATAAGCTTGATTATTTCTTGCTGGCGTGATGTTAACCCTATTGAGCCACCTATTGAGCCACCTATATTTTTAAGTTCTGCTTGAAAGCTTATTCTTAAAAAACTATTGCTAAAGTCAAAGTTCCGTTGTGGGTAGCTGGCTAAAATTCTTGGCATGCCTGAGCCTAGTTGCTCAACCATGTCTAGGTCTTTATATATCCGCATTATTTCTCTATTGACGGGCGTGGAATAGCCTTTAAAAAAGTCTTTTTTATTGATTCCTGCCTGTTGTCCGCCTGCGGATGTTATTTCTAGCCTATCTGCAAAAATCTCAAAGGTGGGGGTTAACTCTTGGGTGTAATCGTTATGTACAATCGCATTGATGACGACTTCTCGTAGGGCAATGGGATCCCATAGTTTTTGTTCGATGCGTTTTTTGGATGTTATCAGTGCTGCTGTTTTATTTTCTAGCTCTAACTTTTCTAATACTTGTTTGCTTGCTTTTATCAGCGAACAATAGCCATATTCATTATTTTCTATTAAGTCGACACGATCTAAACCCGCGTATTTAGCGACTTTTATCGATGTACCATTACTGTCTGCCATTAAGTATGCAACGTAATTAAAGCGTCCGTCATTGGTGAGCAACTCTAGGTTGTCGGCAAATTTATCGTTTAGGTTTAGTCCTTTGCTTTGATAGTAGATTTTTAGTTGTTCAAACGTTAAGTCTTGTCTATTGGATGTTATTTTACTGATCGAGTTACGTGTTCTTCTGGCAAATAAATCTTCTATCATACTCTCTGGCATCGGTTCTGATGCTGAGCCTATGCGTATAAAACAACCTGTTGATGACATGCCTTTCTTTTTTAGGTGATAAGGTTTTTCATTACCACTGGCGATGATGATTTTAATGATCTGTTTATCATTTTTCTGCTCTAAGATGATGTCAAACAGCCCTAGACATGAGGGTGAAATATTATGTTTTAATCTATC
>JAGLUC010000111.1 GCA_023134955.1 Methylococcales bacterium
GTGATATTTGTTTAGGTGGTGGGATTATTGAATCAAAGTATAATGAATAATTCGTTAAGTCCAGAAAATACAAATAAGAGTATATTATGCTTAATTACCAAGTCAGCGACAATACGGTTAATTTATCTTTTTCAAAAGAGTTATTGAGTTCTCCAGAAGTAATGAGATTTATTGAAGTCCTGCGTATCAAGGAATTATTATCAAGCAGTAAAGTGAGTTCAGAGGATATTATAAAACCAGATGATGAGCTTAAGGAAAATTGGTGGCAGAATAATAAAGGTTTCAACTCTTTCTATATACCTTCATAAATACACTGCACATTCAACCACAGCAATAGGATATACACCGCAATGAGTAATTTTTTCTTAACAGCAATTTCACCAATAGATGGACGTTACGCTAGTAAAGTTGAAGATTTTCGTCCTATTTTTAGTGAGTTTGGTCTAATTCGCTATCGTGTTGAAGTTGAGGTTCGTTGGTTACAAGCCTTGGCTAAACATTCCCAAATAGCCGAAGTACCAGAATTTAGCGATACTGCAAATCAATTGCTTGATAATATCATTAATCAATTTTCAGAAAATGATGCTCAGCAAATTAAAGATATTGAAAAAACCACTAATCATGATGTAAAAGCAGTTGAATACTTTTTAAAAGAAAAAATTGCTAACAATGTAGAGCTAAATAAAATTAATGAATTTATTCATTTTGCCTGCACCTCAGAAGATATTAATAATCTTTCTTATGCGCTGATGCTTAAACAAGGCAGAGAAACCATTCTTCCGCAAATTACAGAGTGTATTGCAGCTATTAAAAAAATAGCTTTAGAAACGGCTGGCCAGCCTATGATGTCCAGAACGCATGGTCAAACTGCCAGTCCAACCACTACCGGTAAAGAATTTGCCAATATTGTCGCTCGACTATTACGCCAAAAAGAGCAATTAGAAGCCGTTGAGATATTGGGGAAAATTAATGGTGCAGTGGGTAACTATAATGCCCATAGTATTGCTTACCCAGAAATAGACTGGGAACACTTTGCCAAAAACTTTGTTGAATCATTAGGTTTATTCTGGAATGCCTACACCATTCAAATTGAGCCACATGATTATATCGCAGAGTACTTCCATGCTCTATCACGCTTTAATACCATCTTAATTGATTTTAACCGTGATATTTGGGGATATATCTCTTTAGGTTACTTTAAACAAAAAACCATAGCAGGTGAAGTGGGTTCATCAACCATGCCACATAAAGTCAACCCAATAGATTTTGAAAATTCAGAGGGTAATTTAGGTTTGGCTAATGCAATTTTCTCATTTTTAGCCGAAAAGTTACCTGTTTCTCGCTGGCAACGTGATTTAACTGACTCCACTGTTTTACGGAATATTGGGGTAGGTATTGCCCATACCAGCATCGCAATCCAATCAGCCTTAAAAGGTATTTCTAAATTGGAAATTAATGTGGATGCTATTGAAGCCGATTTAAACAACAACTGGGAAGTACTTGCAGAGCCAATTCAAACTGTTATGCGCCGCTACGGCGTTGAAAAACCCTATGAAAAGTTGAAAGAGTTAACTCGAGGAACTCGTATAACACCCGAAGACCTAGGTGTTTTTATTAATAATCTGGAAATTCCAGAGCAAGCCAAACAAGGTTTATTAGAATTAACACCTCGTGGATACACCGGATATGCTGAGAAATTGGCAAATGAAATTGAATAGTGTCAGGATGCCCTTAAGTTAGACTTGAGTAGTCTTGATGAAACGGTCGCAATCAGCATCCTGCTTCAAGTGACACTTGCACATCCCTGTGCTTCGAAGTGTAATCAAGGTTTTTGATTGTGTAACTCCTTGATTCCGTTTTACTATAATCTTTTTGTTTGTGATCGCGCACGAAACAAAAATATAAGCGTTGGGGCGTAAAACTTTAGGCTGCTCTTAAAATGCAGGCTAAAAACCAGCGCCCCATTCATAGGGAATGTCTTTCAGTTATTTTAGAGCAACCTGTGGAATTTTAATCCATAGTCGTTATGTTAATCGTTCCTCTAAAAATGATAAGACACACCAAAACTAACGACAGGATAGAACTTAAAATCATCCAGCTCAGCTTCCAAGTCAGTTTCTTCAGCCCTAACATCAGCTTGCAATGAAGCACATTGCGCTGCTGGTAACGCTGCGCCACATGTTGCTGTTAAACTGACATTTGGTGAACCTTGATACATAACGCCAAGATCAAATGCAAAATGAAAATTACCATCCGTTCCTATAGCATTTCCGTAACCTATTCCTAAATATGGCGCGACTGCGTTGAAATCAACTTCGGCATCTACACTACCAATGCTGGCAGCAGTATATGTTGTATTATTGAAAGTGAAACTTGTTCCTGCGCTAGGTTGCCCTTCTAAAGTAACTTCATTGCCATTAATGACCATACCGCCAGAAAGACGAAAGCCATTATTAAAGGGATGATAATCACCTAGCAATGTCCCGCTTAATAAGCGAAGACTAGCGTCATAATCAATATCTGAAACTGTACCTGAGCCATCAAAGTAAGCACCTGCAATACCTGCACGCAGATTTATTTCCTCGACAAAAGTAGGGATTGTTAAGTCCAGACCTCCTCCTAAGGTACCGACTTTAGCAGTAAGACCAAACCATGGCGTGGTGTCTGATGCTATTACTGAACTTGAGTTGGCAGCTAATATTGATATAGTTAATAATACAGATAATTTCATAATTTAAGCTCGTTTATTTAAGGTTATATTCAAATTGAAAAACATTTGAGTACTTAAGGGTATCTGTATTAATTCTGGCTGAGCAGGTATGTGCTTAACATGTTTGAGAACAAGGCGAAGATCGCAGTTAATAGCAAGCTATTAATAAGATTTTCAACGAAGTTATAGAATATTTTAAGTGTATAGATGCCAGTCATGAATTAATAGAGATGGCCTTAAGAGTCTAAGGTAATCTAACTCTTATGATCTTCTTAAATTACTATAGGTGGGATATCGGTGTTTTTCAAGGTAGATGTCGCCTAAATAGTTAAGCAGCCTCTTTATTAACACATATTGTAGCCCGTATGAAACGAAGTATAATACTGGGCTTCGAGTTATCGATTCCCCGTATTACGTAGCCTTCATACGGGCTACTTTTTATTACTGCGAATACTTTTGGGACGATTAATATCCTAACCTATCACTACTATTTTTGAGCAGATTTTTCTTTTTAGCTGTTCAGGCGAATAAATTTCTTCTTTTTTTCGAGTATGTAAGAGACTAACTAGACATTTTTTTAAAAATTCAAGCGTATTATGTCTATAATCAATACAAAACATTCTTTTACAGGAATCCCATGAATATTAAAAAGTTTATTTTTTGTTTTTTATTAATCACACCAACGGCAAATTACGCTTACGATAGTGAGCATCTTAGTATTTTTAAATCAACTGAAAGATGTGTCAGATGTAATCTAACCAAAGCTTCATTTCAAGGACAAAGTTTTTTAAATGTAATTTTAAGCAAATCAGATTTAGAATCATCAAATCTGAAAAATGTAAAAATGAGCTTTGGAAAATTTGTGCAAGCCCGGTTTTACTCAGCTGATTTATCTTACTCCACCTTTAGAGGAAGTGATTTTGATAGTGCAGATTTGCAACAGGCAAATCTAAGTAACTCTGATTTTTCACCTCCTAAAAGACTTCAAACTTCATCTGGGTTCTCCTCTCATGGAAAAACAGCGAGATCAAGCTTTAAAGCTGCCAACTTAAAATCTGCCAATTTACAAAATTCAAACTTTCAAAATGCAAACTTTACTAATGCAAACCTGGAAGGTGCAGACTTTTCCAACAGTAACTTATTAAATGCTGATTTTACAGGGGCTAATTTAACCAATACTAAATTAAACAGTAGCATTTTAGAAAATACAAATTTCACCCAGGCAATTCTAAAAAATGTAAGTTTTAAAAATGCAACCTATAAAGGCACTATTTTTGACAAGGTTATATTAAATGGAAGTGACTTTTCGGGTAGAAAGCTTGATAACCTCTCATTTAATGGAGCAAAATTAGAAAATACAAATTTTTCCAACGCCAAACTAGAAAATATCGTTTTTTCAAATGCTATTTTAAATAATGCTAACTTTTCTAATTCAAAACTAGTAAAAACACGCTTTAGCAAAGCAAAATTAGCTAATGCCTCATTTGAAGGGGCAAAAATAACTGAAGCCGTTTTTTTATACGCTTTTCTCAACAAAAGTAACTTTAAGAATGCAAGCTTAAAATATGTAACAGCAACAAACGCTAGTTTTTTTAATGCCGATTTTACTAATGCTTCAGTTATCAGCAGTAATTTGTCATACGCTGATTTATCTATGGCAAATTTAACAGATGCAAATTTTACCAAATCAATATTACAATCAGCTAATTTTAGAAACACCATTTTCTCTAAAACAATCTTTAAAGGTGCAAGTCTGGATAACTCTAATTTTATAAAGAGCAATACAAAGCAAATGCTTGATATTGATGTTAATAATATACCAGGAGCTGTATTAACTAAATAAACAACAATACCCTTTAAGAACTACAAGATAACATCGAACAGCCCGCTTTGTGTCTAGCCCAATCAGGTCGTTTTTCTGCATAGTGTTGCTTGTCGACTTGCTCATCATAAGGGTGGCGCATTACCTCCAACAATTCATTAACCATTGAAAAGTCACCTTGTTCTGCTTTATCAATGGCTGATTGAGACAAATAGTTGCGTAAGATATATTTTGGATTAACTGCATTCATTCTCGCTATTCGTTCGGCTTGAGAGATATTTTCTTGCTGTACCCGATGTCTATATTTTGTTAACCAATTTACCATGCGTATTTTGTAGCCTCCTGTTAGATTATCAAATCGATACCAGGCCTCAGATAAGGGTTGCAGTAATTGCTCATCGTTTAAACCTGTAACTTCAATATCGACTAGTGCAAGTCTACGATAAAAAATGCTCATGTCAGTTTCAACTTCTGCCAACAATGCCAATAATTCTTTACACAATGTTTTATCAATTTCTGGTTTAAAGGTTTTTAGCCCTAATTTTTCAGCCATCATAGCTTGCCAACCTTGATCAAAACATTGGTTATATATTGTTAGTGCATGTTGTAAAGGTTCTGCGTCTTTAATTAGTGGATAAATGGCATTCGCTAATTGCACCAGATTCCAAAGCGCTATTTCTGGTTGCTGACTGTACCTATATCGTTTATGTGTTACATCCGTGGTGTTAGGTGTCCATTCTGGATCATAATTATCTAGCCAGCCATAAGGACCATAGTCAATGGTCAAGCCTAAAATAGACATATTATCTGTGTTCATTACCCCATGTACAAAACCTACTCGTTGCCAATGCACAATCATTTCAGCGGTTTTTCGACAAATATCTTCAA
>JAGLUC010000112.1 GCA_023134955.1 Methylococcales bacterium
TAATTCCTGCTGAAACTCCTAGCCAACCATAATACATATTATTAAATCCCTAGACATAATGACTTTCATGCTACTGTTTTTGTTATTTCGTAGTCATCAATGTTGTCATTAATGTTGGAGGCTATATCTAGATAATGACTTACATTACTGATGAAATCTGACCATTTAACTGAATGAATATATGATGAATGACCAATATAGACTTTGCCGCTCCCATGATGCCCACAATCACTTAACTCTGGAGCCTTAACGTTAAACATATTATCTCTTAGGATTTGAAATAAGAAATTCGTTTTTATTGTTCTGCTTTTACAATGCGGACAGCTTTCATCAGCAATATAATAATCATAACTTCCATTAGTATCTGGCAAGGCTACAGCTAATACAGCATTTGTTTGACTAGCTCTCCCATTTCTTGAATGCTCTTTTAATGAATACGATATTTCCCATGGTATCCATTGCTCAGATTCATCAGTTAGGAATTCCTTCATTCCTTTGGAAATAACACATACCGTAATGCTACTGTCGAATATTTTATCTCTTAACTTTGATTCGATAGTGCTGTCTTTAAAGCCACTCATATCTTCGCCGTCAGCTTCTCCTTTGTTTATTTCATCTTCATCACTAAGAGATTCTTGAAAAATATCTATGTAATCTCTTACTTTTGTATTGTCAAAGAGACCATCTGTTAATGCTTTAACTTGGTCGTCGCCATACTTATATGAAACAAAAACTTTTCTACCCATTTGCACATCCTTTTATAAAAAACATTACGATTAATGTAGCTGCAATAGCTACTCCATAATACGGAATTAATGTTTTAGAAAACACTCCGCATATCCATGTGTTCTTACCAGTATTATAAGCAGAAGCATTCATATTAAAATCTATGTTGTTATCGTCTTTGACACGAACCTCATCATAAAGGTCACGATACTGTCTTTCTGTTGCTATAAAGAAGCCATCTAGAAACCAAAACACAGGAATAACAATATAAGAAATTAGCACATAGTTTATATTTGCATCTTTTGCGGCTAGTGCAAATAGTGCTGAAACTAATGTTATAGCCCAACCTTTTATAAGAAAGGAATTTGAATTCATTCTGGAGATGACATTTTGAATAAACTCAAGATGCTTCATTTTTTTATCTGACATTAAATTCATCTCCTTTGTATTTTATAGCCATAACGCCATGCTAAGCGGCGTGTTTTTTAAGTCCGCTTGAGCTACTTGTTATGAGTATTTTATTGCCCCACTATTTGACAAACGCCAATTTTTTCTAGGAAGTCTGCTCCAACTAAATAGGGGCGGTGATAACCAGATTTAGCATTTTCTTTATTATTAGCTTCTACGAGCATTAAACATTTCTCAATAGGATGTTCACCACGTTTATACAATAGGTCTGCATGAGCTTCAGCAGTACAATCTAAAATCGTTCCATCGGAGAGAGTTAACCATACATGAACCTTGATTGGCTTACTCAAATTTGGACTCTTTAATTCACTTTCGATATTTTCATACGACATTTCACAGTAAATATAATCATCCCAGTACCTATCTCCGATAGTGATGTAACTATCTAGATTAAGTTCGTTTTTTAGAAAGTGCTGCATCATTAAATGAACAGGAGTACAGTTACTAGCCAGATCTGATGACATACGATAGCCCTTGCTATATAAAACATCTGCACAGAGCTGAAGGGCTTGTTGTTTTTCATTATGATCTAATGCTTTTTTAAAAGGGTATGGACTAGCTTTTAATTCAAGACCGAGTTCTTTAGTCTTTTGTAATGCAGATATTATTCGTTCTTCGTAATTCAATTTGATAACCCCTTATTTTCAACTCTAGTGATTAAATTCGATAATACTCATAACAGTATATTAGCCAGAATGTCGGTACTCTGTGTTATACAGAATGTGGCATATTCAATATTCGACACGACAGCTATTTATTTTTAGTTGCCTTGTAAGTTACAAGGTCTTTATAAAAATTACAAATCTAACAAATTAAAGGATTAAATATGTTATAAAAAAGGACCATGACGCACAAATATCAAGCTTCTGGGATAAATACGTCCTTTTTAACTCAGGCTTCACTGTTGAACAGCATCCTCATCAACAAACCAGACATCAGGCT
>JAGLUC010000113.1 GCA_023134955.1 Methylococcales bacterium
TGAAAAAGTAGCCCGTATGAAGTATTACGTAATACGGGGAGCCGATGACTCGAAATCCCGTATTACACTTCGTTTCATACGGGCTACACTATGTGTTAATAAAAGAGTGTCAAAATACCCTGCCAGAACTTTTGGGACGATTAATACCTGAATAGCCAGAATTAAAAGAGATACCTTCAACAACGAGAAAGCTATGAGCAGTATGGAAAATGAATTAAAGCAATTGATTATTGATTCCCTAGATCTGGAAGACCTGAGTGTTGATGATATAGATAATGAGGAAGCACTTTTTAATGATGGATTGGGACTCGATTCAATAGATGCTTTAGAGCTTGGTTTAGCAATCAGGAAGAAATTTAATGTTCGGATTGATGCTGAAAAAGATGATGTGGTAAAAATATTTGCTTCTGTAACGACATTGACTAAATTTATTGAATCCGAACAGGCGAGTATTGTTAATGAATAATAAGGATGATATTTTACAGGTCATTAAACAAATTATGCTGGAAATGTTTGAGATTGAACAGGATCTCGTTACATTAGATGCACAATTAGCTGATGACCTTGATTTTGACAGTATTGATGCTGTCGATATGATTGTTAAATTGAAAGAAATAACAGGTAAAGCGGTTAAACCAGAAGATTTTAAGAACGCTAAAACTATTGGTGATGTGGTAGACGCTGTTGATAAATTAATTAACGAGTAGTATGGGTAATTTAGCCAGTGCTGTTGTCGGTTTTTTAACACTGTTATATCCGTTGGCTGTTTATTTTAGTATTCAATACATAGAGCCATGGCATATTGCAACTATGCTTTTGGCTTTGCTTTTTATTCGATTAATAACCTCTCAAACCAGTCTAAAATGGAATCGCGTATTATTATGGCTGGCTATTAGCTATTGTGGTTTGGCCATTTGGAATAATGACCTGATAACCCTGCGCTTTTATCCTGTTTTAATCAGCCTGGGATTATTTATTATTTTCTTTAGCAGTTTGTTTTATCCACCCCCCATTATTGAAAGATTTGCCAGGTTACAACATCCTGAATTACCTGAACAAGGGGTTATTTATACCCGTAAAGTGACTCAGATATGGTGTGCTTTTTTTGTCTTTAATGGCTCGATTGCAATGGTGACGGCTGTCTGGTGTAGTTTTGAATGGTGGAGTTTATACAACGGATTTATATCCTATCTATTAATGGGAACAGTTATGGGTATTGAGTATTTGGTGAGGATTAGGACACTGGAACATGTACGACGCTAATTTGATCCCACTTTCTTGTTGTGCATTAGCTCAAAATCCTCATCAATCAATCGCAATTTACAAAGCAGAAGTGATTGATAAAACACGTTTTAATTCTGATGTTAAAAAACTAAGTGGTGCTCTAGCAAGTCTGGATGCTGATTGTTTTGCTTTATACAGCGAGCAAGCTTATCTATTTACGGTTTATTTATATGCTTTGCTGCATAGCGGTAAAAAAGTCTGGATACCCGGCAATAATAAATCAGCAACTATTAATAAGCTAACTGAGCAAGGCTGCCTGTTGTTAGGCGAGTGGCAGGGTAAAGAAATAACGGTTAAACAAAATCAAACAGAATTAATCGAGTTAAAAGCTTTAGATAAACAAACAGAATTAATTATTTTTACTTCGGGATCTAGCGGGCAGCCCAAGGCAATTAGCAAAACGCTACAACAATTACAGCTAGAAATTGAAACGCTTGAAGCAAAATGGGGAGAAAGTTTAGGACAATCATCTGTATTGGCGACAGTGAGCCATCAACATATATACGGTTTATTGTTTCGTGTGTTATGGCCATTAGCTGCTGGTCGTTGTTTTTATAGTGATATGTATCTTAGTCCGGAACCTTTATTAAAACTAGCAAAGGATAATAAGGCATATTGGGTTGCCAGTCCTGCTCAATTAAAAAGACTGGATGATTTAACTGCCTGGCAAGATTTAAAGCAGTTAAAGGCAATTTTTAGTTCGGGCGGTGCATTATCTTTTGATGCCGCAAGTTTAATTCATCAACATTGTCAGCATAAGGTAATAGAAGTTTATGGTAGTTCAGAAACGGGTGGAATTGCCTGGCGACAACAAATTGAAGACTCTCTCTGGATGCCTTTTGATGGTATTAAAATAACCGTTGATGAAAGGCAAAAAGCCTATTTATCTTCACCCTATCTAACAGAACAATTACCTTATAGCTTAGATGATAAAATCAAATTATATGATGCAGGAGGTTTTGCATTATTGGGGAGAGTTGACCGTATCGTAAAAATTGAAGAAAAACGCTTGTCATTGGATGAGTTGGAGCAATATTTGACCAGCTCTGACTGGGTACAGCAAGCACATTGTCTATTATTGACAGCTAAACGGGATAAAATTGCAACGGTTTTAATACTTACTGAATCGGGGCGTGATTATTTACAGCAACAAGGTCGGTCTGAGCTGATTAAACAATTACGTAAACAATTGATGCAGGCGTTTGAGACGGTGGTATTACCGCGTAAATGGCTGATTATGCAATCATTACCTCTAACCACACAAGGAAAAGTGAACACAGAGCAATTGATGCAACTATTTGCTTTAGATAATATTCGTTTTCCACAAGTTCAAGCCTGTTATCAGCAGGAGCAATCGACGGTACTGCAATTATACGTATCCTCTAATTTAGTATACTTTTCTGGACATTTTCCTCAGCAACCCGTGTTACCCGGTGTTACACAACTTGCCTGGGTAGAAGCATTTGCTAAAATATTGTTTGATATAGAAAAACCTTTTTTAAGAATGGAAGTGATTAAATTTAAAAAAATCATCATCCCTGATACCTTGATTAACATGAAACTAAACTGGAAAGTGAGTACGGGGAAGTTATATTTTGAAATATATTCAGTTGAAAATGCACATAGTTCAGGGCGCATGGTTTACGGAGAGCAAGCATGAAAATATGTGTCATTATTCCTGTTTATAATCATAAAGATGCAATAAAGCGGGTTGTTGAGCGTTTAAAGCCGTTAAATTTGCCTTTAATTTTAGTTAATGATGGTAGTTCAGAGCCTTGTTCTGGCGTGTTACAGCAAATAGCACGGCAGCAAAGTGACTGGGTTACTTTGCATGAGCGAAAGTGTAATGGGGGTAAAGGTGCGGCGGTGACAGATGGAATGCTGTTGGCGATTAAAAATGGATACAGTCACGCCATACAGGTTGATGCTGATGGACAGCATAACATTGAAGACATTACTCGTTTTGTTGAAGCAAGTAAGCAATATCCTGAACGGATGATATTAGGGCAACCAAAGTTTGATGATTCGGTGCCTAAAAAAAGGCTTTACGGACGGAAAATTACTAATTTATGGATTTGGATTAACACACTTTCTTTTGCCATTGCCGATGGTATGTGTGGTTTTCGATGTTATCCTTTAGCTGCTATAGATAAACTTTTATCCTCAGTTACTCTTGGGCAGGGTATGGATTTTGATATTGATATTGTTGTACGTTTATATTGGCAAGGTGTTAATACCGTCAATTTATTAACCAAAGTACAGTACCCAACAGATGGTGTTTCTCACTTTAAAATGTGGCAAGATAATCTGTTGATTTCTAAAATACATACAGTATTATTTTTTGGCATGTTATTAAGATTCCCTAAACTATTAGTGCGGAGTAGACCATGAAGCACTGGTCTGAAATACAAGAGAATGGCGTAGTCTGGGGGATGCAAGTTCTACTGAATATTTATTTATCATTTGGACGAAAGATATTGCAAGTTTTTTTGCTTCCTGTCGTTAGTTATTATTGGCTTATTAATATAAGAGGCAGGCAAGCGAGCCGGGAATATTTGGATAGAGTGAGCATATATCAAGCGGACACTTCAATTAAAGGCACTCATTTTTGTAGCTATCGACATTTTATTAGCTTTGCCAATGCATTGATTGATAAATTAGCTGCCTGGAGCGGTTCTTTAACCTTAAAAGACATTGAATACCATGGTCGAGATGCTGTTATTAAACATATTGATAATGGACAAGGGCTATTATTATTAGGCTCACATTTGGGCAATCTGGAAGTTTGTCGAGTTATTGCCAAGTTAAGAAAAAAAGTGGTGGTTAATGTTTTGACACACACTAAACACGCTGAAAAATTTAATACGTTATTAAATAAATATGCTAACAGCGCACAATTAAATTTAATTCAAGTGACCGATGTTAACGCTGCAACAGCAATGTTGTTACAAGACAAAATAGAGGCGGGTGAATTGGTTATTATTGCGGCTGATAGAACTTCTGTTGGTAAACAAAGCCGTAATGCTCAAGCCTATTTTCTGGGTAAACAAGCCTGTTTTCCACAAGGCCCTTTTATTTTGGCATTGCTTTTAAAATGCCCTGTATTTACCCTGTTTTGCTTAAAGGAAAACGATAAACAGGTCATTTATTTTGATCATTTCAGTGATGGCTTAAACTTTTCCAGAAAGGAAAGAACTGCAGCCATTCAGCAGTGTGTTGAGCAATATGCTGAAAAATTACAATATTATTGTGTGAAACAACCCTTACAGTGGTTTAATTTTTATGATTTCTGGCAGGTTGAGGATGAGTGAGCAGACAGTGATTGTCGATGGACAAGCATTAACCATAGAAGATATTTGCGCAATTGCAGAAAATAGTCAGACATTACAATTATCTGATAATACTGATTTTGTTAAACGAATAGACAAAGGTGCAGAGTTTATTGATACCCTGTTAAAAGAAGAGGGCTGTGTTTATGGTGTAACCACGGGGTATGGTGATTCTTGTACGGTTTCTATACCTTTACAAAATGTAGAGGAACTACCCAGGCATCTTTATACCTTTCATGGTTGTGGTTTAGGTAAGTTTTTTGAAGCGGATCAGACACGGGCTATTTTAGCCGTCCGTTTAAACAGTCTGGCACAAGGTTTTTCTGGTGTACGCTATTTATTGCTACAACAGATTACTGAATTATTACAACAGAATATTTTGCCATTAATCCCAGAAGAAGGCTCGGTTGGTGCAAGTGGTGATTTAACTCCTTTATCTTATTTAGCAGCCGTTTTAGCCGGGGAACGAGAGGTTAATTATCAGAATCAAACGCAGCAAACCAAAGCGGTTTTTTGTCAGCTAAATATCACGCCGCTTATATTAAAACCTAAAGAAGGTCTGGCTATAATGAATGGCACTGCGGTGATGACAGCAGTGGCTTGTCTGGCGTATCAACGCGCTACTTATTTGTCACAATTATGCACTCGAATTACCAGTTTGGCTTCCATCGCTTTAAAAGGAAATGATTATCATTTTGATGAGAAATTATTTACCGTAAAACCACATTCCGGGCAAATTAAAGTCGCTCAAAGATTGCGTTCAGATTTGCAATTATCAGTAGAAGCCCCAAGAAATGATAGTCGCCTGCAAGACCGCTATTCCTTGCGTTGTGCGCCTCATGTGATTGGTGTGTTAGAAGATGCTTTGCCGTGGTTTAGACAATTCATAGAAAACGAACTGAATAGTGCCAATGATAATCCGATTATTGATGCCGAAGGTGAGCATGTTCTGCATGGTGGACATTTTTATGGTGGGCATATTGCCTTTGCCATGGATAGCATGAAAACCCTTGTTGCTAATCTTGCGGATTTAATGGACAGGCAAATGGCTCAATTGATGGACACTAAGTTTAATCACGGTTTGCCTGCTAATTTATCGGGTGCAAAAGAAGACCAGGCTATGCTAAACCACGGTTTTAAAGCCGTTCAAATTGCAGTCTCGGCATGGACAGCTGAAGCTTTAAAATTAACCATGCCTGCCAGTGTGTTTTCACGCTCTACTGAATGCCATAATCAAGACAAAGTAAGCATGGGCACTATTGCTGCTAGAGATTGCATCAGAATTATTGAACTGACAGAACAAGTTGCCGCAGCTATGTTAATTGCTGTGGTACAAGGGGTAGAATTGCGAGTTAATCAAGCCCCTAATAATGCACATTTATTAAGTGCAGATGTGAAAAAAACCATGTCAGAGCTTAGACAACAAATTAGCTTTTTAGAAACAGATAGAGCTTTAGATAAAGAATTGCGAGCATGTATGCAATTAATTCGTAATCGTAGTTGGAGCCTCTATGAGTAAGGCTATTGTTGCTTGCCAGGTTGAAATAGACGTTCCTTTTTTTGATGTTGATTTGATGGAAATCGTCTGGCATGGACACTATGTTAAGTATTTTGAAATAGCCCGTTGCGTTTTATTGGATAAAATTGGCTATAACTATATGCAAATGCGTGACTCAGGTTATACCTGGCCAGTTGTCGATATTAGAATTCGCTATGCCAAACCCGCCAAGTTTGAACAAAAATTGATTGTTTATGCGGGTATTAGTGAATGGGAAAATCGCTTAAAAATTAATTATAAAATTGTTGATAAGTTGACAGGTAACCGCTTGACCAGAGGTCATACATACCAGGTGGCAGTTGAAATCGCCAGTGGTGAAATGTGTTATGAATCGCCTGTTATCTTATGGGAAAAGCTGGGGATTACTAAACCGTGAAGCAATATGATGTCATTGTTATCGGTAGTGGAATAGGGGGGTTAACAGCCGCAGCATTGCTGGCTAAAGCAGGAAAATCTGTGTTAGTACTAGAAGCACATGACAGACCGGGTGGCTATGCCCATGGCTTTAAACGCAAGAAATACCAGTTTGACTCTGGAGTTCATTTAATCAGTGGTTGTGGTGAGCAGGGTTATAGCGGCGGACAAATTATCTATAAAACCATACAAGCTTTAGAATTATTGGATGATATTGACTTTATCAACATTGACCCTTTTAGCCACGCTCACTATCCACAATTAAATATAGCCTTACCACAATCTATTGAGGCATTTGTTGCAAGTTTAGCTAAACAGTTTCCTGCTGAGCAAAAGGGCATAAAAGCGTTGACTGGGCTGTGTTTACAACTATCAGAAGAAATAACCATTGCAGAAGAAGTATTGTCAGAGCTTGATATTGATCAAGCCCAGCAACTAATGCCTGCTTTGTTTAAATATCGAAGATCAACTTTGTCCGAGGTTGCCGCACAATTTATCAATGATCCTAAATTATTAGCGGTATTTTCCAGTAACTGGCCTTATTTAGGCTTACCGCCCTCTCAGGTTTCCTTTGTTTATTGGAGTACCATGTTAATCGGTTATATGGTTGATGGCTCCTATTATTGCAAAGGTGGTTTTCAAAATTTAGCTAATACATTAGTCAAGGGGATACAGCAAAATTCAGGTGAGATACAATTTAAATCACATGTGCAAAAAATCATTATAGAAAATGATCAAGTGACAGGCGTTATAGTTAATGAGCAACAGATAAATGCCACTCAGGTTATTTCTAATGCTGATATAAGGCAAACTATTTTTAACATGGTAGGCGAGCAGCATTTCCCGGCTCGTTATTTACAAAGATTAAAGAAAATGCAACATTCACTGTCTATTTTTTCAGTCTATATTGCCACTGACCTTGATTTATCCGTTTTGAATTTAGGACATGAAACTTTTTTTTATACTGATTTTGATCATGATAAAAACTTTGCCAAAACAAAAAAAGGTGAGGTTTGCTGGGTCAGTATTACTGCCCCTACATTGATTGACCCTGATTTAGCCCCGGCTGGTGAGCACTTGTTAATGCTCACCACACTATTACCTTTCGATGCCACTGATAACTGGAAACAGGCTAAAGAAGGATACATACAAAGCATGTTATCAATGGCAGCACAGACTATTCCCAATCTGGAACAACATATTTTATATATAGAAGGGGGTTCCCCCTCAACCATGCAACGATATACCCAGAATTATCAAGGCTCAGCTTATGGCTGGGATGTATTACCCAAGCAAGTAGGCCCTGCCAGAATACAAAACCAGTCACCTGTTAAAGGATTGTTTTTTGCAGGACATTGGAGCTCACCAGGTGGTGGTGTTTATGGTGTTAGTGTGTCGGGTGTGCAGGCAGCACAGAAAGTTTTGGATATATCTAATCGAGCAGATTTTTGGGATTTTTTAGCTAATTAATTAAATGTGTGGAGGACTTTAGGTAAAGCATGTTTTTTAGTATAATGTTGAGCGATTAAGCCCCAGTAGCTCACACTGACGACGAATACTAATGGCTTCATACTCTGGCTCTATCCATTTTCTCTTGAGCTCAATAGGATTCGTTAACTTTTTTTTTAAGCCAATCTAATTCGACCTTTAATCGACCTATTTCTTCATAGAGAGGCGAGGTCAATGCTTCCTCGTCAACAGCTTTCGCATGCCCTGATTCGAATAATTGTACTGCTCCATCGACTAAACTCTTCTTCCAGGTACTAATCTGACCTGAAGATATTTTATGTGAAGAAATAAGTTCTGCTGCTGTTTTATCGCCTTTATAGGCTTCTAAGGCAACCTTTGCCTTAAATCTTGCACTGTGCGTTTTTCGTTTTGTACTCATAACAATATCCCCTATAATCAACCTATATTTTGAGCTTAATTGCTCCTTAAGTATTGGTCTAAATATTGGGTTCCACTATACTTATCACAATTGTAGAAATCCCGAAGGTGATTATGAAGATGTAAAAGGCTTTTGCAATGCTGCCAGTATTGAGCGCGTTAAAGAGCTGGATTATGTGCTCACCCCAGGGCGTTATGTGGGTTTGATGGAAGAAGCCGATGATTTTGATTTTAACGAACGTTTTACCCAACTGAAATCTGAGTTTGAACAGCAGTTAAAAGAAGAGCCTGTATTGAATGAGCGGATTATGGAGAATCTGGCAAAGGTAAAAATTAGTGGATGATCCACTTAATAGAATTGTTGTGACATTGTCGCAATAATTCACAACTACCGCGCCCAAAGTAATATTTTATATTACTTACTCAAAAAACCGAGACACCGTCTAGGATTTTGAAAAAATGAGATGCTATTTCCCTATTAATAATAAATGATAGTGATGAACATGGAAAAATGATGGCTAAAAAAAATAGAAGTGATTGGAACAGAACTTACATTTTTTCAAATAGATTAAGAAGACTTCGTTAGTCTTACCGATATTGCTAAACATAAAACCCTGAAGCCCCAGCTGATATTGTCAAAAACTGGCTAAGAAGCAAAAACACAATTGAGTTGCCTGGTCTTTGGGAAAAGCTAAAATATGGAAAAACTCGTCAAGGTGGGAGTTCTGTTATGAGTAAGAAAGTCAAAACAATCATCGTTTTGGATGAACCGATCAGAGTGCTTGCGGATGACTTCATTTCTTTAACCGATATGCTTAAATCAAAAGATGGCGATTTCTTTATTAGTGATTGGCTTAGAAACCGTAACACGATTGAATATCTGGGTATTTGGGAACGTGTGCATAATCTCAATTTTAATTATGGCGAATTCGCCATAATTAAAAGTCAAGCAGGTCTAAACAGTTATAAAATAAGTGTCAAAGAATGGGTTAACAAAACCAATGCGATTGGATTGATGGCAAAAGCAGGGCGATATGGAGGCAGCTATGCACACGCCGATATTGCCTTTGAATTTGGCATGTGGA
>JAGLUC010000114.1 GCA_023134955.1 Methylococcales bacterium
CAACAACCTGTGCTTTTGTGGTTGCAGCCGCTGGTGGGCAAGTTGCCAAACATGGCAATCGTTCAGTATCCAGTAGTTCTGGTAGCGCAGACGTACTAGAAGCTGCGGGCGTTAATCTGGATTTATCTGCTGAACAAGTAGCAAAAAGTGTTGCCGAAATTGGCATAGGCTTTTTGTTTGCACCAAAACATCACAGCGCAATGAAGCACGCCATTGGTCCGCGTAAAGAAATGGGAGTCAGAACCCTATTTAATTTGTTAGGTCCATTATCCAATCCAGCTAGAACAGTTAACCAATTAATTGGGGTGTTTTCCTCTGACTGGGTAGAACCTTTAGCTCAAGTCTTAAAAAAACTGGGTAGCCAACATGTATTAATTGTTAATGCAGAGGATGGCCTGGATGAAATAAGTATTGCCACAGCATCAAATATTACCGAATTAAAAGACGGGGTGGTAACAAGCTATCAGATAACCCCAGAGCAATTTGGCTTACAGCGAGCAAGCCTGGAGACACTTGAGGTTGATGATGCAAAATCAAGTTTAACCATGCTTAAATCAGTATTAAATAACCAAGCAAGTGTCGCTAAAGACATTGTTGTATTAAATGCAGGTGCCGCTATTTATGCTGCAAATATTACCAAAACACTGGAACAGGGTATTAAAAAAGCCCAGCAAGTAATTGAAAATGGCTCCGCACTGAAAAAATTTAAAGCATTAATTGCTTATTCAAATAACCAATAAAATAGTTTTATAACAATGACTGATACCCCTGATATTTTAAAAAAAATCCTGGATAAAAAAACCGAAGAAGTTGCTAATCGCAAACAGCGAACACCCGTAAAGCAATTACAAGAAATGATAGACAGTATAGAAAATACCCGTGGATTCGCAGCCGCTTTGCAAACTAAAGCACAAACCAAAAAACCGGCTATTATTGCCGAGATTAAAAAAGCATCCCCAAGCAAAGGGGTCATTAGAGAAGATTTCAGACCCATAGAAATTGCACAGGATTACGCCATGAATGGCGCGACTTGTTTATCAATCTTAACGGATAAGGAATTTTTTCAAGGCTCAGAGGCCTATATGCAAATGGCTAGAGAAAAATGTCCTTTACCTGTACTAAGAAAAGACTTTATGATTGACCCTTACCAGATTTATGAATCTCGTGCTTTAGGGGCTGATTGTATTTTATTAATTGTTGCCGCTTTAGCTGATAAACAAATGCATGAGCTAGCCGATACAGCGACTGAATTGGGTATGGATGTCCTGGTAGAAACGCATGATGCTGATGAATTAACACGTGCGTTAACGCTAGACACTAAGTTAATTGGCATTAATAACCGTAACTTAAGAACATTTGAAACATCATTACAAACAACATTAGATCTAAAACAGGCGATTCCTGATGACCGTTTGCTTATTACAGAAAGCGGAATACATAGTAAAGGTGATGTACAATTAATGTTAGATAATAACGTGTATACTTTCCTGGTTGGAGAGACATTTATGCGAGCTGAACACCCTGGCAAAAAAATGCGAGAACTTTTTTATTAAAAAATATAAAAAGACAAAGGATCGCTAAGCCAGATATTTTTATAACTTACTTTGCCTTTCTTTTCTCCTGTAAATTTATTAAGGCTTAGTGTACTTGTTTTTAGTTTTTAAAACTGTAAAAACAGACAAAGAATTTAGAATTAGAAATTAATTGAAAGTTCTGTTTTAGATTATCCTTATAATGTAGTTAAAAAAATCTTTTGGAGCATTCCCTTTGAATTTTATTGACCCACAACTTCTACCGTTAACGATTCTGGATAAAAGCTACAATCCCTATTTAGTCGTGCTATCGGTCATCATCGCTATTATTGCATCCTTTACAGCATTTGGAATAGCGGAACGAATAAAGGTTTGTACAAGTAACCTGATAAAAATTCGTTGGATTTTTTATGGGGTCTTTACGATGGGAGTTGGCATTTGGACGATGCATTTTATTGGTCTTTTAGCAATCAATATCCCCGTCGCTATTTCATATAATCTTAAAATTACTTTCCTATCTTTAATCCCCGCAATTTTTGCCAGCAGTGTCGTATTATGGAGGGTAAATCTGGGTACAGTTGGATTAAAAAAAAATTTATTATGTAGTGTATTGCTAGGAGCCGGGATAAGTGCCATGCATTATATTGGTATGATGGCCATGGAGCTAAATGCCAATATGTTTTATATCAAATCGAAATTTATTTTTTCGCTTATTGTTGCAGTTGTGTTATCTGCTATTGCATTAAATATAAAAGATGCGGAAATTTCGCAAGATAAATACCTTCTTTTTAATAAAAATCAAAGTATTAGAGCTTTCTCAATGGGCTTGGCTATTTCTTGTATGCATTTTGTTGCAATGGAAGCGGTGGTCTTTGTACCAAATGAATTATTTCACAATGGATCAGCAACTGTGAGTCCGTCAATTTTATCCGGGATGATCGCTGTCGTTGTTTTATTAATGCTAATCGTTGCCATTATTGTCCCGAATACTGTTCGATTTAAACAAATGGTGGATACCTTACAAAAAAATGAAGAGGATTTGAAGATTGCAGCAATTGCTTTTCAAACACATGAAGCTATTTTAGTAACAGACGGGGATGGAGTTATTGTTAGGGCTAATAATGCATTTTCTCGCGTTTCAGGATATTCAGAAGATGAGGTAATAGGGAAAAACCCCCGGCTTTTAAAATCTGAAAAGCAGGATGATTTTTTCTATAAAAATTTTTGGAACACCATTATTAATGAAGGAAAATGGAGTGGGAAAATATGGAATAGAAATAAAGATGGTGAAATTTTTGCTGAATGGCAAACGGTGTCAGCAGTTAAAGATGAACATGGAAACATCACCCATTATGTTTCATTCTATTCAGATGTTTTGGAGTTTAAACTAGCAGAAAAAGAAATCGAGAAACTGGCTTTTTATGATCCTTTAACACAATTGCCGAATAGACGATTATTGTATGAGCGTTTAGAGCATGAGCTAAATATTGCCAGACGCTATCAACGAGCCGGGATTTTATTTTTTCTGGACCTTGATCGCTTTAAACAAATTAATGATTCACTCGGTCATTCGATTGGTGATCAACTATTGATTGAAACAGCAAAACGACTGCAATCATTATTACGAGATACCGATACAGCCGTTCGATTAGGCGGCGATGAGTTTATTGTATTAGTCAGTGCCCAAGATGGTATTCATACTGATTTATTAGAGCAATCTAATGTTATTGCTGAAAAAATCATTAAAGCGATAAGCCACCCTTATTTTATTGCTGATCATGAGCTGTTTATTACCACAAGCATTGGAATTTCCTTATATACAGGAATTGACGAAACCGTAGATGTTTTACTCAAAAGAGCAGATACAGCTATGTATCAAGCTAAAGAATCCGGGCGGAATACTTTTCGGTTTTATCAAAAAAGCATGCAAGATGCCGTTGATGCGCGGTTACAAATTGAAAGTAACCTACGTTTAGCACTTAAAAATAAAGAACTGAGCCTTTATTATCAGCCACAAATATCTGATGAAAATAATGTTATCGGTGTAGAGGCATTGTTGCAATGGAAAAATCCTGAACTTGGACTCGTTTCTCCTAGAGATTTTATTAAAATTGCCAATGAAACCGGTTTAATTGTCAAAATTGGACAATGGATTGTAGAGTTAGTTTGTGAGCAGATTATTGAGTGGGATAAAGAAGATGTGGTAATTCCTTATGTTGCCATTAATATTAGTGCTAAACAATTTTATCAATCTGACTTTGTTTCGAAGTTGGTTCATGTGCTTGCCGACAAAAAGGTGCAACCAGATAGAATTATGCTGGAAATTACGGAAGATGTTTTTTTAGGTAATCTTGATGAAGCATTAGATAAAATGACCGCTTTGAGAGCCAAAGGGTTTAGTTTTGCAATTGATGATTTCGGTACAGGATATTCATCATTAACCTATTTAAAAGAACTGCCTTTTGACCAGCTTAAAATTGATCAAAGCTTTGTTCAAGGGCGACCAGGGCATCCTATAGACACCGCAATTGTTAAGGCTATCGTGGTAATGGCTAAAAGCATGGGATTAGAGTTAATCGCAGAAGGTGTAGAAACAAAACAGCATGTGGCTTACTTATCCAGTTTTGGTTGTCATTATTATCAAGGGTTTTATTTCTGCAAGCCGACAACGGCTAAAAAAGTTGGAGAGTATGCTAAAAAACATAGCAGTCAATATGGTAAGGGTGAGTAATAGCGTATGAAAAAAATAAGTGTAAAAAACCCAATTGTCGAATTGGATGGTGACGAAATGACCCGTATTATCTGGTCATTCATTAAGCAACAACTTATCCTTCCCTATTTAGATTTGCCTATTGAATATTATGACTTGAGTATTGAAAGCCGAGATAAAACAGATGATAAAATCACCATTGAAGCCGCAGAAGCCATAAAAAAACAGGGTGTGGGTATTAAATGCGCGACCATTACACCTGATGAAGCAAGAGTAAAAGAGTTTGATCTACAAAGAATGTACCGTTCACCCAATGGTACTATTAGAAATATCCTTGGTGGTACGGTTTTTCGTGAACCGATTATTTGTAAAAATGTACCACGGCTAGTGCCAAACTGGACGCACCCAATCTGTATAGGTCGTCATGCTTATGGCGATCAATATCGAGCTACTGATTTCAAAACCACAGGTAAGGGTAGGTTAAATATTACTTTTACGCCTGACAATGGTGATGCCGAACAAAGTTATGAAGTTCATCATTTTGAGGGTGATGGTATTGCCATGGCAATGTTTAACACCGATGAATCTATTATGGGTTTTGCTCGAAGCTGTTTTAATGTTGCCTTAGATAGAAGATGGCCTTTATATTTATCCACAAAAAACACTATATTGAAACAATATGATGGTCGATTTAAAGATATTTTTGAACAAGTCTATCAGGCAGAATATAAAGCCAAATTTTCAGAAAATGGCTTGATATATGAGCATAAGTTGATTGACGATATGGTTGCTTCAGTATTGAAATGGCATGGTGAATTTGTTTGGGCATGTAAAAATTACGATGGCGATGTGCAATCTGATACAGTGGCACAAGGCTTTGGCTCTTTAGGATTAATGACATCAACCTTAGTTACACCTGATGGCAAAACCATGGAAGCAGAAGCCGCACATGGAACAGTCACTCGTCATTATAGACAACATCAAAAAGGTGAAAAAACCTCAACAAATCCAATTGCCTCAATTTTTGCCTGGAGCAGAGGCTTAGCCTTTAGAGCCAAGCTGGATAATAACGAGGCGTTAATGCAATATTGTCACAAGCTGGAAAAAGTCTGCGTAGACACCGTTGAATCAGGAAAAATGACCAAAGACTTAGCTCTTTGTATACATGGAAACAAGCTTAATGACTCGCATTACCTGACCACAGAAAACTTTTTGAATGCATTAAAAGAGAATTTAGAAAAAAGCTTAATAGAGCCTACAAAATAACTTGAAAATAGGCTTTAGAGCTTGTAAAAAAATCTTCAATGTAGAGAGCTATTTCAATACCTTACTCGGTAATTGCTCCTGCATTGCTTACTACATGCCATCCATGGCATAAACAACACTCATCGCGATAAGATTCTTGCTAAAAGTGGGTGTGCTTGAGTGAGCAGAGCATATTATCTATCCGTATCCATGCAAAGTATATGTTATGATTTTCATAATCTTTAAGCTCGGACACAAAACAATGACACATTCTGATTTAACAACTATAAATGCTCTAAAAATCACATTGTTGATTATGAGCTTATTTATCAGCAGCCATGTTTATGCCAGTACAACAGAAATTAAACCTTTCATAAAAGAATCATTCAAACAGATACAACAAGCTCATAAAAACCAGCCAACCATCATTACCTTTTGGTCACAATCGTGTGCTTTTTGTATGAAAGAATTGGCATTATTTGGAAAAACACTTAAAAATTACCAAAATGTAGAGCTAGTCTCTATTTCAACAGACCCTTTTCTGGATAATGAGGTTGTTAATCAAATTTTATCATCCAAAAACCTTCAACATGTTCAAAAATGGGTATTTGCTGATGATTATGTAGAACGCTTATATTTTAATGTCGACCCAACTTGGCGCGGTGAATTACCTCTCACTTATTTTTTGGATAAAAATAATAATTTGCATAAAAGGTTAGGAGTTATTAAAGAAGCAGAGCTAATTAATTGGTTAAACAAACAAAATATCGCTTCAATTAAGTAATTTCATTCTGGTTTAAAAGGAATATACATGACTATTTTTCATCGTATTCAAGTTCTTGTAATGCTCTCCCTTAGCCTGATTTCTTTACCTGGCTATTCAAAACATTTGAATGATGCGATTAATATTGAGTCAAATACCAATCAAGCCTCCATCCAGTCGCAAAAAAAAATTGACTCTTTAAGCGATAAAACTCGCAAAATGCTGGAACAGTATCGATCTGCAAACCATCAAACTAAAATCCTCAACACTTATAACAAACACTTAAATGATTTACTTGTGTCTCAAAGACAAGAGAAATTATCTTTAACCCAGCAGTTACTAGATATTGAGACCACGCAACGTGAAATCGTACCGCTTATTTTACGCATGCTGGATAGTCTGGATAAATTTGTGTTGCTTGATTTACCCTTTTTACCCGAAGAAAGAAAACAGCGAATAGCCACTCTAAAACAAATGATTGTTAGAGCAGATGTAAGCAATGCTGAAAAATTTAGGCGTATTATTGAAGCCTATCAAATTGAAAATGATTATGGCAATACCATAGAAGCCTATCGAGCCAATCTAACCATTAACAATGAAAGTAGCTCCGTTGATTTTTTGCGTCTAGGTCGGGTTGCTTTGTATTATCAACGCTTTGATGGCAGTGAGACAGGCTACTGGGATAAAGAACAAAAGCAATGGCAAATTTTATCCAATGATTATCGTCATGCCATCCGTAACGGTTTACGAATCGCTCGTAAAGAAACTGCTCCCGACCTATTAACCCTGCCTGTTCCAGCAGCGGAGGCAGGACAATGAAAAATTTACTATTCATATTTCTATTACTTCTTGGCTCGCAAGCGGCTGCAGAACACCTGGATTTAGACCAATTATTAAAAGAAGTTAAAAAAAGCCAAGGGATTGAAGCCAAGATTAATAAAACTCGAGAATCTCAATTTCTTGCCGAGAAGAACAAACAACAGCAATTACTGCAATCTGCTTTAGCCATACTGGCAAAGCAAGAACACTTGAGCAGCCAATTAAAAATCCATTTAGACCAGAGCGAACTACAGCTCAGTAAGCTAGAAACAGAATTAAAAAATAAAACGGGTATTCTTGGGGAATTATTTGGCGTTGCCAGACAAGCTGCTGGAGATTTAACAGCCGACTTAACTAATTCATTAGTCTCCGCACAGTTTCCAGATCGTGCAGAAAAATTAAATTCAATTGCTGACAGCAAAGCACTACCTAGCATAAACCAACTTGAAACCTTATGGTTTACTTTACAACATGAAATGACTGAGTCAGGTAAAGTGGTTTATTTTGATACCCAAATTGAACAAGCTTCTGGTAAACCTAATGATGCTAAAGTTATTCGTATTGGTTCATTTAATGCACTGGCAGAAGGTCAATACCTGCAATTTTCATCAGAAACAGGTCGCTTAACTCAACTGGCAAGACAACCAGAAAGCAAATATCTTGCTCTTGTCGAAGACCTTTTTGATGCTTCGCAAGGGGAAACTGTTGCGGTGGCAATTGATCCTACTCGTGGCGTGATTCTCAGCATGTTAATCCAGGCACCTGATAGCATTGAACGTATTCAACAAGGTGGATTTATTGGCTATATCATTCTAATCATGGGTGCTGTTGGCTTTATCTATGCCATTATTCGACTGTTTACCCTAACCCAAACCGGAAAAAAAATGAGCCTGCAAATGAACTCGTCGGTTTCATTAACTGACAATCCATTAGGCAGAGTCTTTTTAGCCGCTGAACAAAAACAATCCGAACAATCAGAAAACCTGGAATTAATATTGGATGAAGCAATTACCAGAGAAATTCCTGTTTTAGAAAAAGGGCTAGCCATGATTAAATTGTTAGCCGCTGTTGCCCCTTTATTGGGTTTATTAGGTACCGTCACAGGCATGATTGCAACATTTCAATCTATCAGTTTATTTGGCACAGGTGATCCAAAATTAATGGCAAGTGGAATTTCCCAAGCCCTAGTCACCACTATGCTTGGACTATGTATCGCTATTCCTTTATTATTTTTACACAGTATAGTTGCTTCCCGTAGTCGGACGCTAATTCAAATACTGGATGAACAAACCGCTGGCTTAATTAGTCGACGCACAGAAAAGTAATTCAAAATGTCTTTATTAGATCCACTTCAACAATTTTTAAATACTGGCGGAAATGTTCTTTGGCTTATTCTATGGGTATCCATTTGCCTATGGAGCTTAATTATTGAAAGGCTTATGTATTTTAAAACCATTTATCCCTCGCAACGTCAATTATGGATAAATGACTGGGAAAATAGATTGGACAAACATTCTAAAAAAGCTTTATTTATTCGTAAATGCATTATTTCTGAAGCTAAAATTAGTATGACAAAAAATGTAGCTATCGTAAAAATGCTGGTTGCCTTATGTCCTTTGCTTGGTCTATTAGGCACGGTGACAGGAATGATTCATGTTTTTGACGTGATGGCTGTTACTGGTACAGGTAATGCCAGAGCCATGGCATCTGGCGTATCTCAAGCAACTATTCCTACAATGGCTGGTATGGTGATTGCTATTGCAGGACTTTATTTTTGCAAACTAATTGAGCAACGAGTAAGCGAAGAAACCCATCACTTAACTGATTTATTACAATATCATTAACAACACTATGCGACGCAGATCAAATCGCTCAACTAGCGAACAAACAGCCGATATTGATATGACACCGATGCTGGACATCGTGTTTATTATGTTAATTTTTTTTATTGTGACTACATCATTTGTTAAAGAATCTGGCATTGATGTTAACCGTCCAACGGCACAAACTGCTACTCGAAAAGAACAAGGTAATATTATTGTCGCGATCAAGTCCAATGGTGATGTTTGGATAGATAAACGATTGGTCGATACACGTGCAGTCAGAGCTAATGTTTCCCGTTTACATGCTGAACAACCTTTAGGTTCAGTTGTGATTGCTGCTGATAAAGACACAAAAGTTAAAGTATTAATTCAGGTAATGGATCAAATTCGTTTAGCAGGCATTATGAATGCCTCCATTGCTACTGAAACTGAGTCAAAGTGAAAACATTTTCTATTTCTGTTATCTCTGGCATTGTTATTTCCTCAGCCTTATTTTGGCTGATGCAAACCATGATCAGCAATAACCAGCAAGGCTTTAAAAAAACCAGCAACTTGCATATGACTGAATTTGTACGCTTAAAGCGAGAGACCAGGCTACAAACAAAGAACAGAGAAATTCCTGATATACCTCCGCCAGAAAAACGTCCTCCACCACCCAAAATGCAAATGCAACAGGTACATGTTAATCACACAATAACCCCGAAAATGGATATGCCTAATTTAGATATCCCACTACAAGCAGAAAGGTTTGGTCAGTCTTTAGTTGCTGGGGTACAAATGGGGATGGGGGGAATAAGTACCAATGTCATACCTTTGGTTCGGATTCCTCCTAGATACCCTATGCGCGCAGCAAACAGAGGTATTGAGGGCTGGGTTAAAATTGAATTTACCATTACAGAACAAGGCACTGTTAAAGACCCTAAAGTTATTGATGCAATGCCTGGCAAAATATTTGACCGTGCTGCACTACAGGCCATCAGGCGCTGGAAGTTTAAAGCCAAAGTCATTGGTGGTGAAACTTTTGAACAACGTGCAATACAAATATTACAATTTAAATTATCAAAATAATGCGCTTATTGTCTTTGCTTCTTTGCCTGTTTATATTATCGCCTGACCTCACATCGGCTGAGGAAAATAAACAAAAAACAATATCGCCCTGGCTGTACAAAAAATTATTAAAAACAGAACAGCTAATTTCTAAACAATCCTACCAAAAAGCAGCGCAAAAATTAAACGCCTTACTATCTAATGTTGATGATAATAGCTACGAACAAGCAACTGTTTTACGGAGTTTATCTTCTGTCTATGCTTTAAACAACCAATACAAAAAAGCAACAAAAGCATTATCTAAAGCCATCAGTTTAAATGTTTTATCCAAGAATCAGGAACAGCAGGCACTGCTTAATCTTGGTCAACTTTATATGGCGATGGAGCAGTTTTCAAAAGCCATCAAAACCTTAGAACCCTGGCTAGCTAAAAACCCAAATCCAGATGCTAAGCTTAATGCTTTACTCTCCAACGCTTATACGCAATTAAAACAATATCGCAAAGCATTACCTTTTATTAAAAAAGCCATTGCCTCTAGCAAACAGCCCGATGAGTCCTGGTACCAATTAAACCTGGCACTTTATTATGAACTGGAAAATTACCGTTCCGCTGCGACTATTTTAAAAACATTGATTCGCCTATATCCTGATAAAAAACCTTACTGGCAACAATTATCATCTATTTACCTGCAACTAAAACAATATAAAAAAGCAGTCTCAATAAAGCACCTGGCCTACAAAAAAGGTTTTTTAAACAAGGAAAAAGAAATTATTGAACTGGCTAATTTATTTCTATATATCCGCAGCCCTTATAAAGCAGCGACATTAATACAACAAGAACTAGCTGAAAAAAGACTTAAAAGTAATTCAAAAAACTGGCAATTACTCGCTCAAGCCTGGAGTATGGCTAGAGAGTTTGACGGGGCAATTAAAGCATTAGAAACTGCTTCAAAACTTAACGATAAAGGTAGTTTGTACCAGCAACTAGGGCAAAATTATCTTGAACAAGAAAAATGGAAACAAGCAATCGCTTCCTTTAACAAAGCAATCAGCAAGGGAGGACTAAAAAACACAGGGTCAACCTATTTATTACTAGGCATGAGTTATTACGAATTGGGTAAAACTCAGTATGCTAAAAAATCCTTTTTCAAAGCAATGCAATATAGTAAAAACAAAAAAGTGGCAAAACAATGGCTAGATTATATTAAAAAAGCACCATAAACTTTTGCTAACCCAGCCTTCACTTTGTGTAAGCTTTGCCCTACTACTATAAAGTTTTATGCAGTAACTGCATTCAAGCCTTTATTTTCATATAAACGTAATTTTTTCCAGCCAACAAATTTACTTTCATCAAACTGTAAATCATGGTCAATAGAATGCTCATAACAACTTCTAAATATTCTTGCCGTTCTAAAGGCATGTAATTCATCATCAGCCGTAACAATATCTATGTTACCAACCTGAAAAGTTTTATTTTTAGATTTTTTATCTTTTACCCAAAAAACGGTATAACAAAGATAGCTTTTATCTTTTCTATGATCATATTTAATCGTTCTTGAAACGCCTGTAACACCTGTTGTTGTCTTATTTTTAGGTGGTTTTAAAAAGCGTGTTTTACTTCCTTTCAATACCACCAGCATTTGATCACGCCATGCGATAGCTGCTTGTAATGATTTATTCTTATTTCCCCATAATTTATGAGAAAAGTAGCGGCTACTTTCTTTACCGCGTCTTACAATTCGTACTTGAAAACCAAAAACATCAGGCTCAGTAATATGTTTGTTTTTTGCCATTGTTATACTCCATGGTTCTAGTTAGCTTTTATCCTGAGTCAACTAAACTCAGCAAAAAGACATATGTTTGTAGTTATCTATGTAAGATAATGATTACATAGTATCATAGAAATTTCACAATTTTTCAAGTTTTGTCATATTTTTTATTAGGTAATTACCAAGTAATTTAGTGTAAAATAACCCTTAACCCACTTAATAATGGTTACATCCCCTGGTTTTATTAAAAAATATTTTGGAGAAAAAATAATGAGTGTATTAGTAGGTAAACAAGCCCCTGATTTTACCGTTCCAGCAGTACTGGCTGATGGTGAGATTGTTGATTCTTTTAGTTTTTCTGATGCAACAAAAGGAAAATATGCGGTAGTAATTTTCTATCCTCTTGATTTTACTTTTGTTTGTCCGTCAGAGTTGATTGCATTTGATCACCGTATGGGTGAGTTCAAAAAACGTGGTGTTGAAGTAATTGGTGTTTCTATTGATTCACACTTCACTCATAACGCATGGCGTAACACGCCAATCAATT
>JAGLUC010000115.1 GCA_023134955.1 Methylococcales bacterium
AGCGACCTTATGTAGACAAACTATTATTTCTGCTCAAGGTGATTGTGCGAATAGCTTAAACCAACTAACTCTTGTTGGTTCGTTTTCCGTTAAAACCGATGCTGATTATGAATACCACAGTTACAGCATCGACAACCGCTTATTAATCAATGGATCAAATATAAAACTCTTTCAAGAAATTGGAAAAACAACAATAAGTCACTATCAATTACAAACCCTCAGTGGTTCAGAATATGAAATTCGTGCTGTATCAGACAATGCTGAAGTTAGCCTATCCGCACTTTCATCCAGTAATGTAAAAATCGCTGATAGCGTTAATAATGCCACTGAACAAACTCTCCTATTTACCGCAACAAGCTCAAGAACGAACATTGAATTTTCTTATACAGGCAACGGAAGTGGCACAACATTTCAAATATTTTCAAAGGCCTCTGCAGCAGTAAGTGAAGGAAGTTCATTAACCCCATTATTATTAAATACAGATAAAGTATTTTTTAACAAACCTGGACAAGTAGATGACACATCCAGTTATTATGAAATCAAAGTTTCTCAGGGTTATACCTATAAAATCACCATTGACCATGAAATCGATTTTGATTTAACACCTACCCTTTCTTACACCACTGACTTAAACAACGCATATACAACTACAAATTGCATTACTAAAAACCAAGATCACATCTGTGTTGTTGATTCAAATACGACAAGTATTTTTATAAAAGTTGATGGCCCAGCGAATAGTTTTTCGAAATATAAAATAACAGCTGAATATAATCCTGTCCGAGATCCTAATGACTTTAATAATTCATTTACAGTGGCTTTGTCCGATGTTGTGAATTTAAAAGGACAAGTATCATATGACAAATCAACCAGCATAAATGGCTGGGGAAGTGGTGCAAGTTCTTATTGGGTAACAGGCATTGAAACAAACACATTCTACAAAGTGAAATTATCAAACCTAGAAGACGGAACAAGAATATGGTTTAACAGTCAAAGTGAGCAAATCGATTTCAATTATGTTTGTAATGCCGTTGGCACTGCATCAATGCCGGACATTTACTGCATCATTAAAACGAAATCATTTGCTCAAGGTTTGCCTTTTTACATAGAAAATTCTTTCGCATCACTTGGTACTATTGGCTCAACTTATACGTTAAATATTGAAAAAGTTTCTGAAGCAGACTTATATTATTTCAGCACTTTTAAAAATTCATCTACAGTTGGCGAAGGTTGTTTCTATAGATGTGAATTACTGGGTTACAGTATGTATCTCAACGATAGCGCAACACCATTTGCAGCATCTATCACCTCAGAAGATCCATTTCATACAAAATTACTACACTTAACTTCTGGAGAGAAAATTCATATTCAAATTAATGATTATAACAATGGGGATGCCTATTCTATAAGTATTAGAAATAGTGTTTACAACAATAACCTTATTTATCAAAATATTTCTTTTGGCTTACCAGACGACCCAGATTCATTTGAACAAAATAATAACTATGATAATACTAAAGCTAACGCTACAGTACTTTTTGATGGAGATGTTTCTGACCACTCACTATCAAACAACAACCAAAACTTCGGCGACATAGACTGGTTCACCTTCACCGCCCCATAAATAAATACCAAATACAATTACCAACTCATATCTAAGCTGTTGGTGGTATATAGCCATCAGAAACCATAGCCTGCAGGACGCAGGCTCGAGCCTCCATGGATGGATTCACGGCGTGTTTTCTGATGGCTATATATCACCAACCGCGAATCGAAGCCCTCTAATTCAAAAAACAACAATTCCATAATAAAAAATCACATCCACAAAAAAACGGGCTAAAAAGCCCGTTTCTAAATTCTAATGTCTCTAAA
>JAGLUC010000116.1 GCA_023134955.1 Methylococcales bacterium
GTTTATTAGTTATCACCCCAGGCATTAGACCTGTTGACAACCGTGTTGATGATGATCAAAAACGTGTGGTCAGTGTAGAGCAGGCATTTCAAAATGGTGCTGACTATATTGTGGTTGGTCGCCCTATTCGTGATGCTGAAAACAGACAGGCAATGGCTGAGAAAATTCAGCAACAGATTTTGTCTCAGTTTCAATAGAATGAGACTTTTACACGAAGTGAAAAGTTGTGCGGCACAGGGAAGTGCCACTAAAATCGAAAGCACTAAGCATTTGATTTTGTAAGAAACGGGAAATTCGCACTTTCCCGTTTCGATGTTTTTCCGAGCCAGGGATGAATCGTGCAAAGCTTTAATAATAGCCACCTATATAACTAAATACACCGGTAGCTACAGTATTTTAAATTATGTTTAAAATCTAATAATCAGCTTGATCCGGGAAATCTCTAGCAATATTATCCGCTAAATCAGTTGCTAATTTACGCATAAAATCATTTGCTGAATCCCCCATAAACAATGGCGTAGGAAAGTAAGCAGAAACATAATCGACATAACTTCCCTGGTAGGTTACTGAACGCAACTTTTCTTTGTCTTTATAATAATCAACATCAAAAGAAACAATATTATCACCCGAAGCTGGATATATTGATAAAGTAATCATATAGGCAAAAAATGAAAGCCAATCAGTACTTCGTTCAAGGTTTATAATGGCTTCAACACTAAAACCCTTAGAAACTATTCCTTTTCCTACCTGATTGAACCCACTAATTGATAACTCTTCAGTCAAATATTTATCAAATACTTGCTTTTGCAAAAACCTATTATATTTAACATTATTGTAATTAATAAGAAATGACACTTCTCTACTTTCAGGCGATCCATCAGAAAATGCAGCAGCATCAAGCCCTTGGTATTTAACGCTTGTGCATCCCGAAACCAGTAGACTTAAAAAAATAAAAGGGAATAAAAAAATTTTCATAGATAAATAATATAGTTAGTGATCTTTGCACGAAAAAGGTTTTCTCCAAAGCTATTTTTGATGAAAACATGAATCGTACAATGATTTGATTAAATTAAAGAAACTCTTTAAATAAATAGTCTGAACAAATGACCGTTTATTTTAAACCTGATGAAAATTTTCTAACCATGTCACTAATAACTTCTTTCATTAACCTGGTATGGGTTGCACTACGCTGATTTTGGGGTTTTCTCTGTGTAGATAAGGCAGACGAGTTACCACTGGATAATCGAGTCGCTTTTCTCCGGCCATCTCTCATTTTAGGTGCTAATCGACAATAACCTTTTTTACAAACAACATGTAACTCATCTTTCACTTCAGCTTGTTTTTTTTCTGCATGAGTCCATTCATAAAACCAGACTGCTTGCCCTGTTGAAACAAGAATAACTGATGCATTAATTGTCACACTAAGACGGGATGAAGATGAAAGTTGTCTTTCCCGTCCTCCAAGTAATCGAATAAACTGTCTTTCAATTGTTTTGTTCACATAAGCAGGATTTCTTTTATTTCCGCGTTTATCAGATACAAAATATCTGCGATCCCAGCGTGCATCACTCCCTGATTTAACATATCCTCTCTCAGTAGAATTGACTAACAAAATAGCATCAGCCCCTAATTTTTTCGCAGCTTCTCTGGCTGACAAAGCAAAACCATTCCTGGTTTGTTCTTGTTGCTGAGTTTGTTTAAGGACTTTCCATGATAAAACTTCATAACCAAACTTAGCCCAGCCTCGCTCAATTTCAGCCATTTCGATGCCGCAGTTAGTCTTTAAAATAGTACTCTCTGCTTTTATCCCATCTTTTTGGCTTTTTGTTTCATCAATACAACGATCAGGTGCTTGAATAACAATAGTCTTTATCGTTGGTAAAAATCTTCTATATTTAGCTGTTGATATAACTTCAGCAGCTACTTCAGATGTATTTTCAGCAACATACTCAGTCGTCAGCGCATAATGTTTAGAACAACCAGTAAGAAATCCTGCACTGAAGATGAAACAAAATAAAAAAATAAAACGTAGTTTACTCATAAAAATAATTTCCTTGGTTTATTTAGTAAATGGACCATTTAACATTCGGTGGAATGCGTAATTTAGCTTGTGTTCCTAATACTTTACCCTCTTTATTAGTTGCTAAAGCATCTATACATGGGCGAGATACAGGAATTGTATAAGTGCTACTAGATGGGATAACAACAGGTTTATCTACATAGCTTATTTTATTGCACTCTTTTGTTTTAACATGCACGACTCTTCCTGTCATATTAGTAATATGTATAGCAGGTGAATCAACAATATAACGATTCTCACATCCAATAAGAGTAACTGTGATAAAGAGTAATACTAGTTTTTTTTCAATCATTATTTAACATCTGGTTTTTAAGAGCCTATAGTGGAACCCAATATTTAGACCCATAATTATAGCAGTAATGTTTATAAAGTCACTTACCAAGCTGGCTGTAATTAAAAGTAAAATGAATATAGAATGAAATATTGTAGAGCAGATTACTTCACTTTTAATCACACTACTACTAGACTAGAAACTAGCAATTTAAGAGCCTGTAATTTTTTATGTAAAATGTTTTTAAGTGATTTGGTGGAATAAACTTACTAAGTTTGCAAAAATTTTTTGTTCCTCAGCAAACGATCTCAAGAGGCGCATAGTTATTCTATGTAACGATTGAGATCATTTGCTCAGGAATAAAAAGGCAAGCAAGCCTGGTAACTTTGTTTCGTTAGACTGACTTTTCACTCAATGGGGAATAAAACATGAAGTATCGTATTTTAAGTTTAGTTGTAAGCAGCATTTTATTAATGTCATTTTCATCCATCTCTATGGCACAAAAATGTACTATAAAATATAATTTTAAAGGCTGGTCGGTATTTTATAAAACTTATAAAGGCACTGGCACTGTTCATTGTGCCAATGCTCGAAGTACTAGAGTTTCTTTAAGTTTAAAAGGCGGTGGTTTTACTTTTGGGGTGTCTGAAATCACTAATGGTAAAGGAACAATGACCGGTATTTTAAATATACAAGATATTTACGGGACTTATTTTGCAATGGATGGGCACGCTGGTTTTATAAAATCTATTGAAGGTCGTATGATGATAAAAGGAAATAACTTTTTATCTCTACATGGGAAAGGTGAAGGTTTTGATCTTGGATTTTCTTTTGGTGCATTAACAATCATGCCTTAAGGTCTATTTATCAATGTGGAAAAACCAGTCTTTGTTTTTCCACATTATTTTTAACTTCATCAAGACAAGTTTTAAACATTACCTTTGTAAGTTAAAATACCATTTATTAATAAATGGTATTTTTATCTAACCACTTACTCTAAAAGCTAGTATTATAATTTGATAGCCTCTACTATTGACTGTACAGGAATAAACACCATATATAACTCAAGCTCATTATTTTTATCAAAAAATATGAATTTTCAGAAAATACTATATCTCTGCTTATTACTTATCCCTTGTATAGTATTTTCTACTGAAAAAACATCCAACAGTAATCTTGAAACAGTCAAATTACAACTCAAATGGTATCATAGCTTTCAATTTGCAGGCTATTATGCAGCCAAAGAGCAAGGATATTATAAAAAAGAGGGATTAGATGTTGAGATTATTGAGCGTTCATCTGATGCATCGGTCGCAACTCAAGTTATTTCTAGTCAAGTAGATTATGGCATTGAGGCTTCTGGCATCCTTCTGCAATATGCCAAGGGTAAGCCTGTTAAAGCCTTAGCTGCAATCTTTCAACATAGTCCTCTGATCTTTATCAGTAAGCAATCATCTGAAATTACCAGCCCACATGAAATGATTAATAAACGCATCATGCTGGATGGTGCTAATCAAGCAGTGTTAAAGGCGTTGCTCTATGATGCAGATATATCTAATCAGCAATATATTGATATCCGACATTCGTTTAACCCTGATGATCTTATTACCGATCAAACCGATGTAATCTCCGCCTATATCACAAATGAACCGTTTTATTATCAAAATAAAAACCTCAAAATCAATATTATCAATCCTCGAAACTATGGCTTTGATTTTTATGGCGATTTTTTATTTACCAGTAAAAATGAAATACTAAATTATCCAGGTCGTGCTGAACGTTTTCGTCGCGCCTCTTTAAAAGGTTGGGCATACGCTTTAAAACACCCTGAACAATTAATACAATTGATTCATACTCAATACCACAGCACATATAGTATTGATCGGCTACGTTTTGAGGCGAAACAAATCAGCAAACTTATTGCTGCTGAGCATATTCCATTAGGACAAATTAAAACTACTAGATTAAGGCGAATTGCAGATACTTATCGCAATTTAAAACTCATCACTCATTTAACAGATAGTGAGCTGAAAAATTTTATCTATGATTCTCAGCTTGACTTAAAACTGAGTGCTAAAGAACTTCAATGGCTAATTGAACATCCTGTTATCCATTTAGGTATAGATAGAGACTTTGCCCCCCACGAATGGATAGATGAGAAAGGAATCTATACTGGGCATGCAGCCGATTATATGAAATTGCTTGAAAAACGCTTGAATATTAAATTCAATATAATTAAGGATAAGTCATGGCCAGATATTATTGAAATGGCAAAACGCGGTGAATTAGATATGCTTTCTGATGTTATCAGCACTCCAGAACGCCAACTATATTTAGATTTTACTGTGCCCTATATTAACAACCCTGCAATTATTATTAATGATGTTTCTTATGCCTATATTGGTCAACTAAAAAATTTACATCATAAAAAAGTTGCTATTGAGAAAGGTTATTCTCTCAATGAACTTTTAGCAAAAGAACATCCGGAAATTATCATAGTACCAGCTAAAAGCACCAGGCATGCATTGGGCATGGTCTCCAGGGGGTTAGTCAGTGCTTATATTGGAGACGCGGCAACGGCTAACTACACCATAAGTCAAACGGGTTTACTTAATTTACGTTTTTCAGGTCAGTCTGGTTATGTGGCCAGACACAGTATTGGAACCATTAAATCTCATCCATTATTAAGCTCCATTATGGATAAAGCATTAGCCTCAATTACTCAGAAAGAAAAAATGGTTATCACTAATCGTTGGCTAGGATTGGTTATTAAACAAGGTATTAATGTCAATACAATATTAAAATATATAGCTGTCATACTGATTTTATTTCTACTATTTGCTTACTGGATTTTTAGCTTACATAAAGAAGTATCAAAACGCCAAGCTATCGAAATCAATCTAAGGCAGACTCAGAAGCGCTTTGTAAAAAGCCAACATTCTGCTGATTTTGGTATATGGGATTTAAATATCGCCAGCAAACAATTATATTGGTCTGAAACGGTTCCTCCTTTGTTTGGATATGAAGCTGCTGAGCAAGAAAAAGCTGACTTTTCCAGCTATCTAAACACTATACATCCAGATGACCGTGAACTTGTCAAACATGCTATCCAATACAGTATTGATAATCATCACAGTTATAAAGTTGAGCACCGTGTTATTTGGCCAGATAAATCTATTCATTGGCTACAGGAATCGGGTGATATTATTCTTGACGATAAGGGGAATACCTCTCAACTCATAGGCATAGTTAGGGATATTACCCAAAGAAAACTAACTGAAGATGTTTTACAAACACTGGCGGAAAGCGACTCTTCTGAAAAAGAAAATATATTACGTTTGATTGTTCGTAAACTAGCCATTTCACAAAATGTAAGTCAAGCATTAATCGCTCAAATAAGGCCTCAGAATGCTAAATATATTGATACTCTAGCCGTTTGGAACAATGATAAGTATATAGATAATTTTTCCTATCGCCTAGCAGGAACGCCTTGCGAAAAAGCTATATCCAATGGTTATTACTTTTCTTCCAGAAACATACAAAAACTTTTTCCTGGCGAACACTTACTTATTAAAATGGACACTCAAGGTTATATGGGTATTACCCTTAAAGACAAAAGACAAAATGTCATCGGTCTTTTAGCCTTAATTGACAGCAAACCTATAGAGCAAAAATTTGAAACTAAAACTTTACTTAAAAGCCTTGCAACAAGAGCAGCCATTGAACTTGAACGAAAAAAAACAGAGCAATCCATAGAACTTGCTGCTTTGGTTTATCAGAGCAGTAGTGAGGCGATGTTAATCACTGATTCAAACAATCAGATTATTGCTATTAATCCTGCTTTTACCAAAATAACTGGCTATAGCGAACAACATGTTTTAGGTAAAAATCCAAACGTACTAAGTTCAGGCAGACACGATGCCAATTTTTATAAAAAAATGTGGCAACAAATAACAAAAAAAGGATATTGGCAAGGTGAAATCCTTAACAAACGTAAAGATGGTACTAAATATACTGAATGGATTACCATTAATACTATTTATGATGAATCAGGTGCTGTGCAAAATAGAGTTGCTTTGTTTTCCGACATTACAAAAAACAAACAAACGGAAGAAGTATTAAAAGAACATAGAAACAGACTGCAAACAGAGGTAAAACTACAAACCAAGGCACTGGAAGATGCCAAAAATGAAGCGATTAGAGCTAATCATGCAAAATCAGACTTTTTAGCTAATATGAGTCATGAGCTACGTACTCCCATGCACGGTATTTTAAGTTTTACACGTTTGGGTATTAAGAATATTGAAAGAGGTCAGTTAGATAAACTGGCTAAGTACTTTGATCGTATCAACATTAGTGCAGAACGTTTACTTGTTTTACTTAATGACTTACTTGATTTGTCCAAGTTAGAAGCTCATAAGATGGGGATAAACAAAAATCAATATAATTTATATTCGTTAGTACAAGATAGTATTGCCGAGCAGGAAGCTTTATTGAAGGATAAGCAGTTAAATATTTCCTGGGGTGATATTTATGATGAATCATCAGCCCTATTTGATAAAGCGCGCATAGCGCAGGTTATAACAAATTTACTATCTAATGCCATTAAATTCTCACCGCCTAACAAAAATATTTTTATTAGTATTACTCGCATACAATTAAGTAATCAACCCGCATTAAACTTTATGATTGAAGATGAAGGGACTGGAATTCCTGAGCAAGAACTTAAAAATGTTTTTAATAAATTCATTCAAAGTAGTAAAACATCAACTAACGCGGGTGGAACGGGGCTTGGGTTAGCTATTTGTCAAGAAATAATCACTGTCCACCAGGGTAGAGTCTGGGCAGAAAATTCATCTAAAGGAGGTGCTGTTTTTCAATTTACCATCCCCATTTATGAACAGCATAATCAATCATGATCAATAAGGTTTAAAGCCACAAAAAACCAAGCCACCTTTTCCTGTACGAAGAACTCACTTTTCAATCTGGGTGGAAAAATGTCTATTCATATATACTCTTCATGTTTGAGAATACCCCGTTTTGGTATGTAGATTATTGTGATCGACTAGGCGTAAAGTAGCAGGAACAGCAAGCTATTTCAATACTTTACAACAACGTCCATCGCAATAAGGTGGGTGCTAAAATGGGGTATTCTTGAACGTGAAGAGTATAAACACCGAAGAATTACTCAATGTTTCACTAGCTCAGCCTGGTACCAATTATCTCGCTTCCATTGATAAAATTAATGAGTGGGAAAAATATGTCATTTAAGTCTCTCCGACTGGATAATGATTGTTTTACGAACTTCTTCCGCTATTTTTCCATTTAATACTTTATATCTGTAATTTGGAACCCACACAATATGATACTGCCAATGCCAAACTACATGTGCTAACTTCTTAAATCGACTCATTTTTTACTCCTTATCTTGAGTTGGTGGTTCAACTCAAGATAAGGTTGTAATATTTGTTCAATTCATAGGCACAGCCAAAGTCCGCCACACCCACAGGACGTGGCTATCTAAGTATTAGTATCTCAATATTTTGATAATTCTTAAAATCTATTTTTGACTATAAATCACAAATCTATATCCTGTGCTAGACTTGTACTTATTAATCTACTACAAGTTAATTCGCGTTAAAAAGATATGATTTGGAAATCACTGTATAAAAAAGTCAATTATTTTCTATTATTAACAGTTTCTGAGTTTATCCGATTGATTTTGCGCTTTATTCAAAAAGATGCGGAGGTTTTTTTAAAGAACTATCGTGTTTTAACCATGGAACCTTTGGAGGCATGGCAACATTTAGGCTTAAGCATTGGTCAAATTTTTTCTTACCTCAAAGCTAAAATCCCTGATTTTATTCCTGTTGCTGTTAAACTTGCTTTCGCTTTTTCTTTTATTATTTTGGCTGGACTAATTACACTGGGTAGTTTATTAGGTATTAACCAAACTAGTTTACTAGACGAACAAGCAGATTATTTTGGTGGCGCACTAGCAATGCAAACTGCTTATTCAGTAAAAGAACCTTTGCTGGCAGGTGACAGTTTAGCTATTCAATTAATGACTACAAAGCTTCTTAATAGCGACTCAATTATCGGCGTAAGTGTCTATTCTGATAATTATTCTGTTGTCACAAGTTATGGAGTCAAAAATAATTTAGAACTTTTACGAACCGAAGGTGAGGAATATTTAAAAACCAATGATGTTTTTCGCATGAATAACACTGACAAAGATTTTGTTACCTATGCCGTACCTATTTTACATAAAGATTTATTGGTTGGTTATATCGCTATTTCATTTAACAACACTACTTTAACGACTGCCAAATCTAAAACAATCACTACTGTAATATTAATCACCACAATAACCTTATTAATCGCTATCTTCGCCGCTTTTTTCATGAGCAAGCGTATTACCAGACCTATTAACAAACTAATGGATGCAACACGAGCCATACAAGAAGGTAATTTTAATTTCCAATGGGGGGATGACAGAAGAAACGACGAGTTAGGCGTACTAATGACTGCCATGAACGAAATGAGTAATGGCCTTCTACAAAAGAAAAAAGTGGAAAATGTATTTTCTCGCTATGTTTCTCCACAAGTTGCCAATCAAGTCCTTAAAGAGCTAAATTCTCTTAATGATGTTGAGCTTGGTGGAAAACATGTTCAAGCAAGTATTCTTTTTGCTGACATAGTTGGTTTTACTAGTCTGTCAGAAACCATTGAGCCAAAAAAAGTCAGTGACCTTTTAAATGTTTATTTTTCTAAAATTTCTGAAGTTGTCGATTTTTGTAGTGGTCATGTCGATAAATATATTGGCGACTGTGCCATGGTTGTTTTTGGTGTTCCACTAAAAAATAAAGACCATGCGTTTAAGAGTGTTGCTTGCGCCTGGATGATTTTGCGTTTAATCGAAGTATTTAATGAGAAAAGAAAAGCGGCGGGTGAATTAACAGTAGAGTTTAGAATTGGAGCAAATGCTGGTACTATGTTGGCAGGAAATATGGGATCAACAGACCGTATGGAATATACTGTTGTTGGTGACTCTGTTAATCTGGCATCCAGGTTATTAGGGGTTACAGAGCCAGGAGAGATGATCATTACCGAAATAATGATGCTGGATTATAATCTTAAAGACAAAATACAATATAAATCAAAAGAGATGATTCAATTACGTGGTAAAAAATTGCCCATTAGAACACTAAAAGTAACAGACATCACTACACCCTTTAAAGGCGAAATGTTAAAGCAAATTATTAAAATTATTGGCTCAGATGATGTGTAAACAAATACACTTACTGGCTATCCTTTATCTGTGCATTTTTACGCTTACAGGATGTATTCCTTATATCAATAAAAAATTTGATAAGGCTGAAATTGATAACTTGCTGGTAAAAAATCAATATTCTGAGGCACTATTAGAACTTAATAGTATTCCTGATTCGCGCATCAAATATAAGACTTTGCGTAAGCAAATAATTTATGAAACAAAAAACTATGAAAAATCGCAAATTAAAAAAAGCCTAAAGTTAAGTAGACAAAATCAACTATACAGAGCTCATAGAACACTTGAAGATGCCATAGATAACGTACCTAAAAGTACTGCATTAAATAAACAACTTAAATCACTAGTTAATAAGAGAAACAAGTTAGTTCAACATAAACGCAACCGATTATCACTTGAATATGCTGATTACTTAAAGAAATCATTAACATCTCATAAACAAATTGCAAAATGGGAAGTTGGTAATGAACGATTTTCTTCTAGTTATATGAATGTTTATAATGAAGCAGAGGACTTAGCCGATCATCTAATAAAGATTGGGAAAGAAAAACAAAATATTAAAGATGTTCAAGTTAAAGAAACCTCTAAATATTTTAATGCTGCTCTTAAGCTGTCAAATAAAAAATCCATTAAAATTGCCTATCGGACATTTATTAATGACAAACGCATTAAAGCTAAACTAAAAGAGCAACAACATAGAGCGAGGAAAGAGCAAAGACGAGTTAATGCTCAACAACTCAAAGAACAAATAGCTCTTTTAAAACATAATATAAAGCTTAAAAAGTTTAAAAGTGCTAAAAAAACGCTTGATCATGCAAAAAAACTTTCCACAAGTAAGCGATTAAATCGCAAATTAACTTTGTTATACCAGACTGCTTTAGATGAACAGGTTCAAACATACTACCAACAAGGCACTAGATACTATAGTGCAGAAAAATACCAGTTAGCTTTAAAAGCCTGGAAAAAAACACGCTCATTAGATCCTAATCATGACATGGCTCGTAAAAACATTACACGTGTTTCAAAAATTATAGATAAACTTAATCGTTTAAAAAAAAGAATAACTAAATAAATTTTTCCATCCATCCATATTATTTTCACTCTAAAACTCAGATTTTCTAATTGTAAAAAATAATGGCTCAATACATTTATTCAATGAATCGTGTGGGTAAAATTGTCCCACCTAAAAAGCATATTCTTAAAGATATTTCTCTGTCCTTCTTTCCAGGTGCAAAAATTGGGGTGCTTGGCTTAAATGGTTCTGGTAAATCAACTTTACTTAGAATTATGGCTGGGCTAGACACCGAAATTGAAGGAGAAGCAATTCCTCAAAAAGGTATTAATATTGGTTACCTGTCTCAAGAACCCGAATTAGATCCTGACAAAGATGTTCGTGGTAATGTCGAAGAAGGTGTAGCTGAATTAAAAGCGATTGTTGACCGTTACAACCAGGTTAATGATGCCTTTGCGGATCCTGAGGCTGATTTTGATGCTTTATTGACAGAACAAGCAGAGTTACAAGAAAAAATTGAAGTTGCTGGTGCCTGGGAGCTTGACAGAACCCTTGAAATTGCAGCAGATGCTTTGCGCCTTCCCCCCTGGGATGCTGATGTTACCAAACTATCAGGTGGTGAACAACGCCGTGTTGCTCTATGTCGCTTATTATTATCCAAACCTGACATGCTATTACTGGATGAGCCAACCAACCATTTAGACGCTGAATCAGTGGCTTGGCTGGAACGATTTTTACATGACTACTCAGGCACTGTGGTTGCCGTAACGCATGATAGATACTTTTTAGATAATGTGGCTGGCTGGATTTTAGAGCTTGATAGAGGTATGGGAATTCCTTGGGAAGGTAATTACTCAAACTGGCTAGAACAAAAAGGAAAACGCCTGGCACAAGAGTCAAAACAAGAATCTTCACGTCAAAAAGCATTAAAGTCTGAGTTAGAGTGGGTACGTTCAGGCACTAAAGGTCGTCATGCTAAAAGCAAAGCACGTCTGGCTCGATTTGATGAATTATCTTCTAAAGAAGTACAAAAACGCAGTGAGACTCAAGAAATTTATATTCCACCTGGTCCTCGTTTAGGAGATGTAGTGATTGATGTGGAAAATATTAGCAAAAGCTTTGACGATAAACTATTATTCAACGATCTAAGTTTCAAACTACCGCCAGGTGGTATTGTCGGTATTATTGGTCCAAACGGCGCAGGTAAAACTACATTATTTCGTATGATGGCTGGTTTTGAAAAACCAGATGCAGGTGAAGTCACTCTAGGGAAAACCGTTGAACTAGCTTATGTTGACCAGTTACGTGATGACATGGATGCAAACAAAACTGTTTGGGAAGAAGTGTCTGATGGTCTGGATATGATTACAGTAGGTAGCTATACAACGCCATCACGCGCATATTTAGGCCGTTTTAACTTTAAAGGTGCTGACCAGCAAAAACATATTGGACATTTATCAGGTGGTGAACGCAACCGTGTCCATTTGGCAAAATTATTAAAAAAAGGTGGCAATTTATTACTGCTAGATGAGCCAACCAATGATTTAGATGTAGAAACATTACGTGCTTTAGAAGAAGCCATATTAGCCTTCCCTGGCTGCGCCGTAGTTATTTCCCATGATCGCTGGCTCCTGGATAGAATTGCCACGCATATCCTGGCTTTTGAAGGTGACAGTGAAGTTGTCTGGTTTGAAGGCAACTACGCAGATTATGAAGCAGATCGCCATAAACGCTTAGGCACTGATGCCGATAATCCGCATAGGATAAAATATAAGAAGATTTGATAAAAGAGCAGGCTAAAGGCTAAAGGCTAAAAAAGATTTAAGAGCTAGTACTACTACAATTTTAGTTTGATGGATAGAAAGTTCTTTATGATGAGCATAATAACTGA
>JAGLUC010000117.1 GCA_023134955.1 Methylococcales bacterium
GTATCTGTAACGCCTGGGCTTACTATAAATTCAGCACCTGCATCAATCACCTGGTTTAATGTCTCCAGGTTAATAACGGTACCTGCCCCAACAATTGCATCAGGCACTTCTGCCTTGATTTTTTTAATCGCGTCTAGTGCAATTGGGGTGCGCAAAGTGATTTCTAACACTTTTAACCCTCCTTCAACCAACGCATTTGCTAAAGGCACAGCATGTTCTAGTTTGTTAATAACCATCACTGGGATGACAGGTGAGGTATTCATGATGTCTTTAATAGCAGTCATTTTTGTGTCTCTAAAAGGTAGTAGATATGCATAATAGTCTTGGAAGTGAGGCTTCTGCCTCGCCTAATATGAGCGAGGCTAAAGCCTCGCTTCCTAATCAAATGTTATGTGTTAATTTTTATAAATTGATTTAATCAACAGGAAATAAATTTGATGCGCCTGTTTCGGCTGTTGATGCCCCCAATCTAAATCCGCCAAACATTTCACGGCCTTGACCATAATGATGGTTATTGGCACGATTTGGGATGGGTGTGCGAGCATTAAATTCTGCATCACTTATCAATACATTTACATCACCTGTTTGTAAATTTAAAGAGATGATGTCGCCATCCAATACTTTTGCTAAAGGCCCACCCATTTCACATTCTGGACATAAATGAATAGCAGAAGGGACTTTACCTGATGCACCCGACATACGCCCATCTGTCACCAAGGCAACTTTAAAGCCTTTATCTTGTAATACACCTAATGGTGGGGTTAATTTGTGTAGTTCTGGCATTCCGTTGGCTCTAGGGCCTTGAAAACGGATAACAGCAACAAAGTCTTTTTCTAATTCCCCACGTTGAAAGGCAAGTAACAAGTCTTCCTGGTCGTCAAACACAACGGCTGGAGCTTGAAGAATTTGATGGTCTACTGCAACAGCAGATAATTTAGAAACGCCTCGTCCTAAATTACCTCGCATAACATGCAAACCACCGCCAGTTGCAAATGGTTTTTCTACCGTTGCCAGTACTTCTTTATCCAAAGAAGTTTTAGGGCAATCTTCCCAAACGATTTTATTATCATCAAGTTTAGGTTCTTGGGTATAACTGTTCATGCCTTTTTTATCAGCAACAGTTATGAGATCTTCATGTAATAAACCATTTTTTAATAGTTCAGCAATTAATACACCCATACCACCAGCAGCATGAAAATGATTAACATCAGCAGGGCCATTTGGGTAAATTTTGGTTAATTGTGGCACGACTTTAGAGAGCGTATCAAAATCATCCCAATTCAAAGTTATTCCAGATGCGCGGGCAATGGCAATTAAGTGCATGGTGTGGTTGGTTGACCCACCTGTTGTGAGTAAACCAATAACCGCGTTGATAATGGCTTTTTCACTCACCATATGTGCGATGGGACGATAATCATTACCTAGTGCAGTAAATTTTAGTACTTGTCTCGCCGCTTCTTTTGTTAGCTCATCACGTAAAGGTGTGTATGGGTTAACAAATGAACTGCCTGGCAAATGCAAGCCCATGATTTCCATCATCATCTGGTTACTGTTTGCCGTACCATAAAAAGTACAGGTACCAGGTGCATGATAAGAGGCTGATTCTGACTCTAATAATTCTTTACGACCAATTTTTCCAACAGCATAAGCTTGTCGAGCACGAGCTTTTTCCTTATTGGTAATTCCACTAGGCATCGGCCCGGCAGGAATAAAAATAGCGGGTAAATGTCCAAAACTTAATGCGCCAATTAACAAGCCTGGTACAATTTTGTCACAAACACCTAGGTACAAAGCTCCGTCAAACATGTTGTGGCTCATGCCTATGGCTGTAGTCATGGCAATTAAATCACGACTAAACAGCGACATTTCCATGCCTGGTTGACCTTGAGTAATACCGTCACACATGGCAGGTACACCACCTGCAAACTGGGCAACACCTCTCGCTTTGGCAATGGCAGCTTTAATTAAATCAGGTGCATCTTTATACGGTTGATGAGCCGACAACATATCATTGTAAGATGAAATAATAGCAATATTGGCTTTTTGATCACCAGTTAAATCCGCTTTTTCTGTAGCAGTACAAGCAGCAAAACCATGTGCCAGATTACCACAAGCAAGTTTGCCACGGATGGGGCCTTTTTTTGCCAAGCCATCAATATATTTTAAATAGGCTGTACGTTGAGTATGACTGCGCTCAATAACGTCTTGTGTGACTTTTTCTATTACGGGATGCATAGTAGCTCCTTTATATCTAATTTTTATTCTTCCCAGCTTCTGCCATCATGAGCCAATAGTGCATCTGATGCGACAGGCCCCCAGCTTCCAGCAGGATAGGGTTTTGGTGCTTCATTTTGGTGTAGCCAGGCATCTTGAATTGAGTCTATCCAAGTCCAGGCCTGTTCAATTTCTTCCCGGCTGATAAATAATGTCGGGTTGCCACGCATGACCTCTAAAATAAGTCTTTCATAGCCTCCAAAAGTGGGCTTATCCTTAAAGGCTTTAAGAAAGCTTAAATCTAATTTGGTTTTATGTAGTTTGATACTGCCATCAATACCAGGAACTTTATTTAGCATTTGTATTTCCACACCTTCTTTAGGCTGAAGATGAATGACTAATTTATTCGTGGGTAAATCCTGAAAACTATCTTTGAATATATTATGAGGCAATTGTTTAAAGTTAATAACAATTTCAGTGCGCTTACTGTGCATGCGCTTTCCTGTCCGTAAGTAAAACGGAACATCAGCCCAACGCCAATTATCAATATCTACCCGTAAGGCAACAAAACTTTCTGTGCTACTGTCAATATTCGCCTCTTCTTCTTCAAGATAGCCAGGAACAGATTCACCTTTCAAAAAACCTGATGAATATTGACCTCGAACGGTCTTTTCCGCAACATTTTGGGTGGTAATGGGGCGCAATGCCTCAAGCACTTTGATTTTTTCTCGGTGAATACTGTTAGCTTCCAGGTTAACAGGTGGCTCCATGGCAATGAATGTCAAAATCTGTAATAAGTGATTTTGTAACATGTCACGCAATTGACCTGTTTGGTCAAAATATTCCCAGCGACCTTCAATTCCGATTTCTTCGGCAACGGTAATTTGAATGGAGTCAATGGTATTGTGATCCCAATTGCTGGTAAAAATTGAATTAGCAAAGCGCAATGCAAGTAAGTTAAGAACAGTTTCTTTACCTAAATAATGGTCAATACGGAAAATTTGTTCTTCATGAAACACAGCTGCAAAAGCATCGTTAATTTCTTGTGACGATTTTAGATCATGCCCCAAGGGCTTTTCCATGACCACACAAGACTCTTTTGTCAGGATGCCTGATTTATTAAGACCTTGGCAAATATGTTGGAATAAAAAAGGAGCGACAGAGAAGTAGTTAACCAAAACCCTTTTATTTGAATCAACAACTGTAGCTAGTTTTTTGTATTGCTCAGCTTGAGTCAGGTCAATCTGTAAATAGGATAATCTTGCTGAAAACCTTTCCCAGGTAGCTTGCTCAATTGTTTCATTTAAAAACTTTGCTAAGCTTTGTCTGGCAATATCAACAAACTCAGCTAATTTTTTATCGTGTAAATCAACAGCAATTATTTGAGTGTCATTTTCAATTAAAGCTGCTTTCTCAAGGCGGTATAAAGAAATGATGAGTTTACGGGTTGATAAATCACCTAATGCGCCATAAATAACTAAATCACAGGGTTTAAATAGTTGTTGTTTTTGCATGAGTTAAGTATTAGGTTTAGTGTGCGCTTAAATGGAGGATATTTAAAAATACATTTAAGGTGCTGTATTATACGTGTAAAATCCAAGTAAAGCAGGGTTTGAGAAATTTTTAGATAAACACCGCACCCAGTTTTTATTTTTTCATTATATTTAAGTACGTATAAAAAATTATGACTTCAACAACCGGAAAAGAAAAGAGGCGACATGTTCGCTGGCCTATTGATTTAAAATATGTATTAATTATTGAAGGTCAGGAATTCTCTGGAAAGCTTGGTAATATAAGTTTGAGTGGAGCCTTTCTTGAAACGATGACCCCAGTGCCAACTGAGCCATTGGTTCCAAAGCAAGGGCTTTTAAAGATTAAAGGAAATGATGACTGGGTTTCAGTGAAGTGCAATATCATTTATAGTAAGGCACATAATCCTGTTTTTCCAGAAGGTGCTGGTGTCGCATTTAGTGAAGATGATAAGGATAGTGGGACAGCTATCTGGAATGTAGTGATGGAATATTTAGCAAAAGATTGAGTTTTATTATTGAAAGCGTCTATGCTTTAAAATTTTTTAAAGCATAGAACCTTTAAGCCTTTACCTTCAGTTTCAACATATACGGTAGGTGGTTTAATTTCTTCAATAAGCTTATAGTCTGGGGCTAAAGTCGCCATATGATCAATTAAAAAATCACGACTTAATTCTGGGGCATTTAAGCATAATAAAAGTGTGCTGTTTTGAGCCATAAAGTCATCAAGATGACGCAGTATTTTTGGATAATCTTTAGTAATCTCAATACTGCCTTTTTGAAAGGTGGGTGGGTCGCAGATAAGCAAATCAAATGCCCCACGTTTTTTTAATCGGCTAAATGATTTTAAAATATTGAGTTTTTCAAAGCGAACATGATCAAGAGATTGCTGGTTCAAGCGATGATTCTCTCTCCCAACATTAAGTGCTGCACTACTCATATCAAGCCTTAATACCGACTTTGCTTGTCCTGCAATTGCCGCAACAGAAAAACCACAGGTATAAGAAAACAAGTTAAGCACGCGCTGGTTTTTGCTATGTTGTTGCAGCCATTGGCGGCCGTTTTTCATATCCAGAAACAGACCAGTATTACGCACCTTTCCTAAGCGAATATGAAATTGTAAATTGTTTTCCAGAATTGAAAGTTGTTGAATAGTTTCGCCATAGATTACATCAATAGGCCCAGACAATTGATAGCGATGTTGCAGTTGAATGCTTTTGCAACTGGGTAATTGAAGTTGTAACCAGTTGCTAAAAATTTCAATGTCGGCAATAGCTTCAGGTGCAAATAAAGTGATTAGCGCAACAGGAGGAAGCCAGTCGACAGTTATATGTTTCAAGCCATCATATCCATGTCCCCGGCCATGAAATAATCGTTGAGCCTGGGCTAATTGTTCTGGGCTTGATGGAATAATCAGGTGAGAGGGGAGTTGAGAAAATCTATTCACTGTTTTTATAGTTAAAGTTAATCAGCTTGTTCAATGTCAATTTATAACTTGAATCTTATTAATATCTGAAGCTCAGCATCATTTTTTGCTTTCAACGATATATTCTCATTTTGGTTTTTTAGCTGTTAGTGTTAATAGCATTATTAGCCGTGACATCATATAAGCTTCCAGAAGCATATTTGTGAATAATACTTGCTACCAAAGTTTGATAAGGTATGCCTTCTTCCAGTGCTCTTTTTTGAATTGCCATTAAGTCTCTTCCAGATAACCTTATATTAATTCTCTTATCTTTTTTAAATGTCTGTGCTGCTGATTCTTCAATGAACTTCTTACGGGAAGGAGTTAGATCAGATTGAAATTCACCCGATTCGAACGCATCAAGAAGCTCTTGTTCTTCTTTGTCTAATTGAATGCTTTTCATGTCTTACCTCCAAGATATTGTTTTGTTGCTTTTCTACTAGGTACGACGGTTTTAAGAAAAATTTCTTCCTCGTTTTCTACATAAGGAACCAAATATGCGTAATTATCAATTGATATTACAAATAGTATTTGATGTGGGTACTTTTCTTTATTTGGATGATAAATATCATCTAATAATCCACCTGATTGCAAAGAAAAAACAACATTTTCAAATGAAATATTTCTTTCTTCAATAAGTTTACGGTTTTTACCTGGATTCCAAATTAATAGGCTTCATAGCTTAAACCGTAGCATATTTGTGTGCCTATTGACCTCAAAATATTTTAAATAAAAATCGGAATATCCATTTAACGTGAATACCTCCTATACCCTCTATATGTAGTGTCTATTTTCATGAGCAATGGGGGTGATCAATACGGTCTCGTGGTCTTTTATTTTACCGCTCAATACAGCTGCTGTTGCTATGCAGCCAATCTCATGTTAGCAAATAGCAGGAAATCATGGCATGTATTTAATGCGTGTTAAACAGATAAGAATTTCCTCTATTTAATATCAAGCATTTCTTCTGCATGAATTAAGGTGTTTTTAGTTATATTAACACCGCCCAGCATGCGAGCGACCTCCTCAATTCGTTCACTTTTGTTCAATAGGGCAACAGTAGAAGAAGTGGTCTCTGACTGGTCTTTTTTAACGAATAAGTGTTGGTGAGCTTGCGATGCGACTTGTGGTAAATGGGTGACACAAAGCACCTGTCGGTTAGTGCTTAAACTGCGTAATTTTTGTCCGACTATTTCTGCAATACTGCCACCAATGCCTGAGTCGACTTCATCAAAAATCATGGTAGGTGTGGTTTTATCTGTACTGGTTGTCACTTGAATGGCTAAGCTAATGCGTGATAATTCACCACCTGAGGCTACTTTAGCCAAGGGCTTGGCGGGTAAACCCGGATTGGCACTAACTAAAAATTCAATCTTATCATTGCCATTTATTTTGGGTTGCTCATCATTATTATGAGTAATGCTGACTAGAAATTCGCCTTGTGGCATTCCCAGTTCTTTTATCATGGCTGAAATACTTTTTTCTAGCTTATGTCCATTTTGGCTGCGATCTTCAGAAAGTTGCAGACTGAGGGTTTGGTAATCAGTCAATAATTGTTCTGTGGTTTGGGTGAGTTCTTCAATGCGTTCACTACTGTGAGTGATGTTGTTAAGTTGTTGTTGCAAATCCAGGGCAATTTGCGGAATTTCTTCAGCACTGGCTTGGTGCTTTCGGCTAATATCTTGAATAATGCCAATTTGTTCTTCTAACCAGCTTAATCGCAGAGGGTCGGCTTCTTGTGTCTCCAAAAAACGACGTAATTGCTGAGAGCCTTCTTCAATTTGAATTTGTGCTTCCGTTAATAATTCGCTTATCTCGTTTAATTCAGGTGAGAATTGGGCTAAGTCTGTTAGTGCATTTAGGCTGTGGCTTAGCATCTGATTGACAGACTGTTGTTCGTTTTCGTACAAAATATCAAGTTGAAGCTGACCTTCGGTTAAAATTCGACCTAAATTAGCCAGTCTATTATGTTCTTCTGATAATGCGGTGTAGTCATAATTATCCAGATCAAGTTGTTGCAGTTCTTCTAATTGATAGCGAAGTAATTCTTCTCTTTCTGTCTGGTCTGAACTGGCTTTGATTAAATTGTTTAGCTCGGTATTTTGTTTTTTCCATGATTGGTAAACATGGTTCAGTTTTTCTAAAAGCAGCTGATTGTTGGCAAAAGTATCTAATAATCTACGCTGTTGTTCAGGGTCTAACAAGGTAAGATGATCATGTTGACCGTGAATTTCAACTAATAAAGCACTGAGTTGTTTTAAAGATTGTAGGGTGACAGGGCGGTTGTTAATATAAGCTTTTGAACCACCGTCTTGCTTGACTATGCGACGAATAAAGCATTGTTGATCGTCATTAAGGTCATTATCTTCTAGCCATTGCCTGGCTAAGGGAGCATCAGATAAATCAAATTCTAAATTAATTTCAGCACGTGTGCTATTGGGGCGTACATAGTCAGAGTCTGCGCGGTCGCCCAGGGCAAGACCTAGTGCGGTTAATAATATGGATTTACCCGCGCCTGTTTCACCCGTCAGTACTGACATGCCTTGTTGAAGATCCAGATTCAGTGATTTAACAACAGCAAGGTCAATTATATTAAGATTTAATAGCATAGTTAAATGTGGTAGCCACTGCTCCAGTTTAGTTTTTCTCTGAGAATATGGAAAAAATCATGGTCTTTAGGGTGAAGAATTTTAATAGGGTTAGGTAATTTTTTGATTAAAATTTTATCACTGATTAATACTTCAGGTATTTCCAGGTGATCACAAGAAACTAAAGCATTAATTTGCTTGGCTTGGCAGAAACTGATTTCTATTTCAGATGAATCGTCAATCACAATGGGTCTGTTAGATAGTGTATGTGGACTAAGTGGAACCAGTATTAATGCTTTTAAAGAAGGATGCATAATTGGGCCGCCAGCGGAAAGTGAATAAGCTGTTGAGCCAGTGGGTGTGGATATGATTAAACCATCAGAGCGTTGCGAGTTTAAATAAACACCATTTATATGAGTCACAATTTCAATCATACTCGGTGTTATCCAGCGATGAACAACCACTTCATTAACGGCTGTTTCTTCATGAATAACCTGGTTGTCACGAATAATCTTTGCTTGTAGTAAATAGCGTTTTTCTTCCAAATAATCGCCATTTAAAATATGATCTAACTTGTCGCTGATTTGCTCAGGCGATATATCAACAAGAAACCCCAATCGTCCAAGATTAATGCCGATAAGAGGGATGTTATTATTACCAATAGCATGCATAGCTGATAAAAATGTACCATCACCGCCAATAGCAATCAGTAAGTCACAGGAGGATGCTAAGGCATGAGTAGGTAGTGACTCAATGGATGCTGTGGTTAAGAGTTTTGCGCTTTTTGAATCAACAATAACTTGATAACCTTTAGGCTGTAAAAAATTAAGTACATTGGATATAGTCTCTACAATGCGAGGATCTTTGTGTTTGCCATGAATGCCAATGGTTTTAAATGGTGTGAACATTGTAGTGTGGAGTTAAAAATAAAGATGAATGGATTATACAAAATTATAAGGGGTGTGTGGCTTCAATAACGGGGATTTTAGATTTAATTCTAGAAGAGGGCTTACATGATGGATAAAAAGTTGGTAAATGGAGTTAAGAAAGTTATAATGGTCGGTTCATCGGAGTTTTTTGCTCCGTCCTTGCTTCACTACTTTGGAATGACAGAGTGGGGGGCTTAACCGAAAGGAGAAAATATGCGACATTATGAAGTTGTCTTTTTAGTCCATCCTGATCAGAGTTCCCAGGTACAGGGAATGATTGACCGTTATAAATCAATTATTGCGGATACTAAGGGTACTATTCACCGTCTTGAAGACTGGGGACGTAGACACCTGGCTTATCCAATCAAAAAAATCCACAAAGCACATTATGTATTAATGAATATTGAATGTGATCAAGCAACTTTAGAAGAGCTGGAAAGTGGTTTTCGTTTTAATGATGCAATTTTACGTAGCATGATTTTAGCTAAAAAAGAAGCTGTAATAGAGCCTTCTCTTATTGCTTCTGCAAATGCCGAGGAAGCTAAAGTAGCAGAAGTTAAAGCGGCAGAAGCTAAAGCAGAGGTTGCTAAAACAGAGGCTGCTAAAGCAGAAACAGCTAAAACAGCAGTAAGTGAAGATGCTGAAGTACCAGCGGAAACATCTTCTAAAGATTCTGACAAAAAAGGAGAGGATTGATCATGGCTAGTAACATGAGACGTAAAAAAATGAGTCGCTTTGGTATTGAAGGCTCTCCAGAGATTGATTACAAAAATCTGGATTTATTAGGTGAATACGTAACAGAGACAGGAAAAATTGTTCCTAGTCGTA
>JAGLUC010000118.1 GCA_023134955.1 Methylococcales bacterium
ATGGATGGTGTGTAGTAGAACAATGCAGGAGCAATTGCCGAGCGCATCTTTGGTAATTGATGCAAGTCCTATCATGGCATTAAAGTCAAAGTAAGGTTAATTTGTCTCTGTAATGGTCAAAGCTTTAAAAGCGACACTGACTCCAATTAAAGTGCTTTTAACAACAAACACAGTTGTAGCAAGGTTTCCCAATAATCGCCCTGCTCCCGACCTTTTATTTGTCTGTCCGCTTTTCCACTTAACAATAAAGCTTTATGTAATGTTTGCATGTCTAAGCGAGATAATGCGGCGTTGATGATTTGTTTACGTTTATCCCATAACCTAAAGCTTTTGAATACAGCCTCTTTATTTTGTCCTTGTTCTATAGCTGTTTTTATATTGATTAACAATCTAATTTCACGCGCTAAAGCCCAAACCACAACGGGTGCTGCTAACCCTTCTGCTTTTAAGCCATTTAATATTTTAACCGAACGAGTCATTCGTCCAGTCAAAACACTATCAGTTAGTTTAAACACATCAAATCTGGCACTATCAGCCACTGCATCTTCTACTGCTTGTTTTGATATGGCTGCTGTGCCATGCAGAATATACAGCTTTTCTATTTCCTGAGAGGCTGCCAGCAAATTGCCTTCTATTCTGGATGCCAGGGCTTTGATACCTTCCTGTTCTATTTGCAAGCCCCTGCTTTGCGCTCTACGTTGTAACCACTGGACTAAAGCCGCGCCATCCAGCGGCCAAATTTGAATAATAACGCCGACCTGGTCTATCGCTTGAATCCACTTGGTTTTTAAGCTGGCACTTGCTAATTTTGGCAGGGTGATGAGTAGCAATGTATCGTCTGGTACACGTTTGCAATATTCTGTTAAAACCTTTGCTCCTTCTGTACCAGGTTTTGCTGATGGCATTCTTAGATCCAGGATTTTTTTATCGGCAAAAAGAGAGAGAGAGTCGGCAGCAACAATTAATTCGTTCCATTCAAAGCCTGTTTCGGCAGAAAAAACTTCTCGCGTATCATAACCTGCTTTTTTGGCTACTTTGCGAATTAAATCAGCCGTTTCGCCTAACTGTAAAGGCTCATCCCCTGTAATCAGATAAACAGGGGCTATTTTTTTATTTAAACTATTTTCTAATTGCTCAGGTTTTAATCGCACCATTAAACCTTTATCAGTTTATTTTTTTGATTTTTCTAATAAGGCTTTAGCTCGATTAAGTATCGATTTTACGGCCTGCCTATACATTTCTTCCCTAATGACTTGCTCTTCATTGTTTTTAGCTAAAACAGCTGCTTGGTCATTAAAATAGTCTCTATTAACCTCAACAACTTGTTTCCCAGCTAATTGTTTTCCTTTATTATCAAATAAGTTAAAAATAACAACATAAAGCAATTCATACTCATTGGCTCTACCTGAAGAATCTAATGACAGAACACGTCTATCCATTTTTTCTTTTTCAATCTTAATGACTACTCCAGCCTGTTCAACTTTATCAACAAGTTGCCCATTAGAGGACTTTAAGGTTTTCTTTAATAGCTTTGTTAGCTGACTAGATGCGCCTTGCAAGTAAATGTTTTTTAAATCTTCTGATAAATCTACGCTGCCACGTAGATGATAGCCACATGCTGAGGTTATTAATAAGACTAGCAATATTAAGGTGTTTTTTGTCTGTTTTATCATTTTAATTTTGCTTATTTTGGAGTAATACTAATATTAGGCGCATATTGTAAAGATTAATTGTCCCAAAAGTTCTGCCAGGGTATTTTGACACTCTTTTATTAACACATATTGTAGCCCGTATGAAACGAAGTGTAATACGGGGGTTCGAGTCATCGGTTCCCCGTATTACGTA
>JAGLUC010000119.1 GCA_023134955.1 Methylococcales bacterium
TTTTATGTATCAACATGTTACGTACTCGTTTCGGGGTTTTGTCATCATCGGATAAGCCTTGGGTCTTCGTTTAATAACTCTGGGTTGATTCGGTCTGGTTCGGTTGCCAATTTCTGTTTCAGTGATTGCAACTAATAAAGGTAATATTAATTTTCCTAACCCTGTTCCGCTCAGAGTAATGCATAAGCTTGCAGTATTACGCATAAGTTGAACCGTTGCCATAAAACTGAGATAACGTGGTTTCTTATCATTGAGGCACGCTGCCCTAGAAAGGTTTGCTCGGATAAGATTATAAGCTAGTAAATGAATAGCAATTTCTTTGTTGACCATATCAGCCGTCTTGCAACGTAACATTTCCATACCCATGTGTGTTTTTATTGTTCTAAAATCTAATTCAATTTTCCAACGTTGCTGATATAAGTGAGCTAAACTTTTTTTAGGATACTTTTTTGAATCTAACAGTGTGGAAACATAAACAACACCATCGACCGAAAATTCGCGAACAAAGATTTCATCAGGTAACGCAATCCATCTGTTATCGGGCATCCAAACCGGTTTTTTGTTTGGCTTTTTGACGCTAATAATATGATCTTTTGCACCAAGGCGTTGCCCTCGACGAAAATCACTTGTTACATTACCCCTTTGCCTAAAAACCAGTGGGGTACCTTGCTTCAGCAGTAATGCCATAATGGCATAAGTGGTGTAATAACGATCAGCAAGCAACAAGTCTAAAGTGCTAAGTGACCCAATCAATTGAGAAAACAACGAAGTTTCTCCACTTCCTTTGCCCTGATAAGAACCTAATACGTAATCAACACAGCTGCCTGTTGCTAAAGATAACAAGCCAACCAAACGGACAATGGGAAAGCCTAACCCTGGTTTTTGTGCGCTTTGTTGAGGATAAGTCGTCTGATTATTGTGGGTGTCTGACATAAGCATAGTTGTGCCATCAACGAGCATGACTCGATAACCTTTCCATAGCCAGTCATTTGAAGCTTGTTTATGTAATTTTTCACCTGATGATGTGACTGTTGCTTTCAAATGGGAAAGTAATAATCTTGATCGGGCTTTACAATAAGGGCCTGTATTCATAGAGTTTTCACTACAGTTAAAGCTTATTCGTTCTATCAAAACATGTGCAACCGCTTCTTTGCAAGAGCCGGTGGAGCTAAGCACTTGAAACAAAAAAGCTCGTAGTGTTACCAATGGGGTGAAAACAGTATCGCGACTACTGCCTGATTGATGAATTGTTTTAATTAAATTATCGGGCAGTAGCTCCTTAAAAGGCAGATCATTGACTTGAAAGAAAGTGTTTTTGAAGGATCGGATTTGTATACGAAGACTTAATCGATTAGACTTTTCCATGTTAAGCTTTTTCTTAGGATGAATTGTTTTGTAGGAAATTCAATTATATCCAATATATGGTTAAAGCTTAACTTTAATTATCTTCTTAATGCTTTGTTATTCAGTTACTTAATGGATTACAGGTGGCGGTATTAGGGTCAGAGCCCTTTTATCGCAAGCACAGTAAGTCATTTATTTACCAGATCAAATCATTAAAAGGGCTCTACCCCAATGTCATTAAGTTAAGCCC
>JAGLUC010000012.1 GCA_023134955.1 Methylococcales bacterium
GGTGCTTTATCGTTCATTGGATTAAATATTTTTTCATCCAGAAAATTATAATCCTGATCTAATAGAACATGTTTAACAATATAATGCTTATACCCATCCATTCCATGAGCAGTGAATAGTTGCACCTTAACGATTCCATTAGACCGTTCTATTTCAATATTAGGTAGATGCCCTGCAATTTTCTTGCTCCATCTCCCTGGATTTTGTTTTGTATAAAAAACACCACCCACCATTTGTTGACTGATTTTTTTTGCCTCTACAGTTCCAGGCGCAAGAAAACTTATTCCTACACCTGCGAGACTTAGACCAATAAAGTTACGACGCTGCATAGAATTCCCCTTAATTATTTTCACTATTTCCAGACAAGTATACTAAAAACTAGTGCAATATCCTTAGAAATCAGTAAATACTGTATACAAACAGCTCTTCCAGCCATATCTCATATACCTTGCATCTACCAAATTTATACTTAAATTTATCAAAAAGGTTCTTTTTATTCAAAAATAATCGTATAGCTTCTTTTGCAACAGCTATCATCAATTGCATGATTCAATTAAAATAGCCTATAAATAAATTACATCTCGTTAGTAAGCCTTCTCCATTAAAGAATCCTTATTAGCATTTATAATTAACCAATGTATTGTTGCAGTGCCTCAAGGAATAAACAAATGAAAATAGCCATAGCAGGAACCGGGTATGTAGGTCTCTCTAATGCCATGCTTCTTGCACAACACCACGAGGTTGTTGCTTTAGATATTTTAAAAGACAAAGTTGACTTATTAAATGTAAAAAAGTCACCTATTGATGATATAGAAATTGAAGATTTTCTAAAAAACAAGAAATTAAACTTTAAAGCAACTCTTGATAAAGAGGAAGCCTATAAAAATGCTGACTTTATTATTATTGCCACACCTACCGACTACGATGCAAAAAATAACTATTTCAATACCCAATCAATTGAAGCCGTCATAAAAGATATAGTTATCATTAACCCTGATGCGGTGATGGTTATAAAATCTACTGTTCCAGCTGGTTATACCGCCAAAGTAAAACAACAATTTGGAACAAATAATATTATATTTTCACCTGAATTTTTAAGAGAAGGGAAAGCTCTATATGACAATCTCTACCCTTCCCGTATTATTGTAGGAGAACGTTCTCAGCGAGCAGAAATATTTGCAGGGCTATTGCTTGAAGGAGCAATAAAGAAAGACATTTCCGTTTTATATACTGATTCAACAGAAGCCGAAGCTGTTAAGCTATTTTCTAATACTTATCTTGCTATGAGAGTTGCTTATTTTAATGAGCTAGACAGTTATGC
>JAGLUC010000120.1 GCA_023134955.1 Methylococcales bacterium
GAACCTCCGACCGCCTGGTTCGTAGACTTACGGGTCAGGTATAGCGTCAATAAAATCAATAACTTGCGCAGACGTCCACGGCTAACGATGTTGCACTTTGTTGAACAATACAGACTCCATGTCCACAAAATGCCCACACTTCTCAAGAAGCATTTCTAACTATTAGAGTAATAGGCGTGATGCCAAGAGCGTCCTATTAGGTAGGCGCAATCGGAAAGCGACTAACTTATCAAATGCCTAACCAAGAAGAAGTAAGTGACCAGCAGTGCTAACGAGACTCACCCAACTTTATCCATGATGACATGGAGAGCCTTATGCATTGGGCCGTGTAAAATACTTTTTACTACAGTTTCTGGTATTAGATAATTTTTAGCTATCTTATAGTAAGTCGTATCTCCAGATGCTAATGAATCAATAAGGCCTTGCCTAAGCTTGAATGGCAGTAGAAGTTCGCAGGCTACATAATGAGCAATATTTTCCGACTGAAGTGCATCATCATGATCAATTTGCTGATAACTATCATCAATCAATCCAGTAACCAGTCCATTAAAATCTTTGGTGAACGAATCGTCCGTATCAATGATTAGATGGGACAGTTCTTTGATTATTACATATCGTTTATGACATTCGTTAAGACCAGAGGATAATACTATTTCCGCTCCTCCCTCAGATCTTTCTAGACGTCCAAATATATGCTCTGCGCCATACCCCACACTTATTATCCTGTGTACGTCAACCTCAGCATAGAGTTGAACTACATGAGCCATGTCGCCCAAACTGACTGGGTAGCCTTGGTTTAAAGAGTATTTAAAATATTCTTCTTGAACGATCTTTGCTTTTTTAAGCGCCTCAACAGTATCCATCAGCAATATCCATATTAATCTATACGTATAATAAAAAAGCCCTGCTAGTGCAGGGCTTTTTTGAAAATTTTAAATTGGAGTATTATTTAGTCTCGTCGTCAAACGTAAATACTTCAAAATCCCCACGGGCTACCGCATCATCGATAGCATTTGCTTCTGCGCAAAATACTTCAGGTGACGGATTAGTTGCTGAGCTGCTCGTACAGAATTTGAGGTCTACAAGGCCCTCTGCTCTTTTGGCCTCGTAACGATTCTCAAATTCATTGACGGAATTCGAGTCCATGACATTATCTCCTAATATACTACTTTATGTTTATGTTCAATAAATTAGACAGTTTGGCGTCCAATCTAGCGAGTAATTATATACTTTCAACACCCTTAAATACACCATCGAATACTAAAAGTATACGTAAATGCATACAATTACAGCCTGTTTCGGCATCTGCGCGGATTTCTTAAGCTATTATTACTTGTGACTGCATAATAGCCCTGCTCAGACACAATAAAATAATGCACAATCTATACCAATAACCCTGATTCCAACATAATCAGACACTTACAATTCTTAGAGGTTCAAGGATTTCATTATATGTAAAAAATTCCGACACAGCTCCCGACGACCGCCTAGTTTGCAAACATATACTCCCTTCTGCCATACATCCAATATTTAGCTAACACATTGAATAATATAAGTATTTCAGTTGCTATCTGATATTTTGAAGTTGATTGTGGCCAAAGTGTCCACAAAATGCCCACATTAACACTGCAAAAAGAAAAACCGGCTAGAGCAGAAACTCTAACCGATTGATTTATAACTAAAAAATGGCGCGCCCGGAAGGATTCGAACCTCCGACCGCCTGGTTCGTAGCCAGGTACTCTATCCAGCTGAGCTACGGGCGCGTAAAAAGACGTGCGATTATGCGGATGTGCTCATAAAGTGTCAATTATGACGCCTTTACACACATCCTATAGAAATGGCGGAGAGCGAGGGATTCGAACCCTCGATGGGCGTTAACCCATACGCCCTTAGCAGGGGCGCGCCTTCAGCCACTCGGCCAGCTCTCCCAGTCAAATATTCATGGTTATCCACGAACCCGACAGAGGCGCTATTCTCCCAGAAATGGCCGCATTAGAAAACCCATTTAATTACCAACAGGGGTATATATTGAGGTACAACCGAAACCACTGAAATATGCCCGGCAGAGAATATTCAATTTCTTTATTCCCTGCCGCGTACTTTCGATCGCAAACGACCGATCGCCACCAACGTTAAGCGGTGGACTGCTCTGCTTCTTTCTCGGTTTGAATGCGCTCGTAAATCTCTTCACGATGGACAGAAACTTCTTTTGGCGCATTAACACCAATTCGAACCTGATTTCCCTTAACCCCTAATACAGTCACTGTTACATCGTCACCGATTATCAGGGACTCACCCACGCGTCTCGTCAAAATTAACATTTTTTGTCTCCTTGTTTTGCTTCCATTGCTCCAACACGTCCCTGAATCCTTTCAAGTAAGTGCTGGAGTAGCTATATGCTTTTACGTTTTAAACTACAGGCTCGTTTCACATTCCCGTAACCACAACACGTTTTTTTCACGCGCATGGTTATTTCGATAGTTCGATGGCCTGCTCCA
>JAGLUC010000121.1 GCA_023134955.1 Methylococcales bacterium
AAAATACCCTGCCAGAACTTTTGGACGATTAATAGCATGGAGCGTGTATCGGAAATACTCAACCGAAAAAGAGGCTTGAGTCTCATTATGATAAAACACTTACATCATGGTTTAAACATTCCCTATGAGTCTCTTATCATTTAAGGAAAGAAATAAGTGGAGAAAGGAGACAGAGTTAAAATTAAACTTATTTTATTGCCGAATTTAATTCCCAAGTTATTATTGCTGTTGTCACCGTTTAGAAGCAAGCAATAGGAGACAAAGCGATGTTGATTAAAACACTTTTAGTGTTTTACACAAATGCCTTTATCAAAAGAAAGAGAGATAAAAAGAAGTCTATAATCCCTAAAACAATAGCTTTTATAGTTAAATATACTCCTCCAATTATCGCATTCAAAGTGTCCACTGGTTGCAGTACAGTACCAATAACTACGCCTACTAGGCTGTACAATACACCGACACAACCCTCAAGCAAAAGTACTGGCAACTGAATGATATGATCAATTAACAAGCTGTATCGTTCTTTATGCAGTAGATAGGCTGTTTTTCTAAAATATTTGGCAGGTAAATTTGTCCACCATGAGATGACATATGTAGCGTGGCTCATGCCATCCCAATTCATTACTGTGGTTGACCAGCCATTTGTTCTGTAGTCATACAATAAGAAAACATATTCAAGCTGCCACCTTCCAAGTTTATATGCCTGAGCCAAGGCCTTTTCAGCATCCTCACTAGTTCCCCATCCATCCTTTGATGGAGCATTATCCCAAACTTTACCTTGCATCATTACGCCATTACCATTCCAGGAATCTGTTGCTATGTGGGATGAAACAGAGATAATGGAAATATTACCTAAATTACTCCCATTATATTGCTTCTGGATAACGTGTTGCTCTTCGCAGGTATTGTCATGTCTTATATTGTTAAACATTTCTATCGGGTGAGTAATATTGCAATATCCAAAAGCAAATCTCTTCACCCAGCTATTAGCTTGTACAGAATAAGATAAGGATAAAATAAAAGCAGCGAAAATGATTTTTTCCATAAACTTTTTATTATCTTGAAAAGGTGTATTGGGAATAAATGACGCTTTAAATGGTCAGCTGAATTTTTTGGTTATGCTGTTTTTTGAAAATGACTAATATCTTGAATTGTATCAAGCTCTTGTTTTTCAATAGTTTGTGCTCTATAAAGATCACAACGCATCTGTATACTTAACCAGAAATCAGCAGAAACTCCAAAAAACTTTGCTAAACGTAGTGCCGTACTAGGTGTTACCCCTCGTTTTTGATTTACTAATTCATTAATACGCTGATAAGGAACATGAATTGCATCAGCCAGTTCACGTTGACTTATATTCATAGGAAGAAGAAACTCTTCTCTAAGCATTTCTCCCGGATGGGTTGGTTCTCTGTGTGTCGGAATACGTACCATACTTCACCTTTAGTGATAATCAGTTACTTCTACTTCGCTAGGGCCTGACTCTCCCCAAACAAAACAAATTCGATATTGTTCATTAACCCGAATACTAAATTCTGTATTTCTATCACCAGACAATTTTTCTAATCTATTGCCAGGAGGAATTCTTAATTCTTCCAATAATTGAGCAGAATCAAGCTGATCTAACTTTCTTGAAGCAATACGCCAAAGCGATTGTGGGCAGGTTTTCCTCGCAATTTTTGAGTTTACCCCATTAAATATATCTTCTGTAGCTTGATTTTTGAATGAAACAATCATATTAACATAGTAGCACGGATCTCATGCTATACAAAAGACTATCATTCAGCATCAAAAGCAACACGTCCATCTTTATTTTTGACTATGAGAAATGACTCTGGCAACTCATTGATTTACTTTGTCAAACCCTTAAAAGCACGGCTCTTCTACGGTCTTGTGTATAAAATATAAGGCTGATAATCATTTAATTGATTGATATTAAAACTATTTTTTAAGTAGGAAGAGCGTCTGTATTATGCTCTTTCTACATCAGGCTCAGGGCAGTTTTTTCTACCCTTCACCATCCTCATCAGTCCTGTGCTTATGCGACTGACGCGGATGGTGAAGGG
>JAGLUC010000122.1 GCA_023134955.1 Methylococcales bacterium
TAAATTTATTTTCCTATCTGGGAGAGTACTATTTTCGTTTCGGGTTGCTTAGTCACTTTCGATTACAGTATCTAGTTTTATTTCTCGCTTCAAGTTCATTTTTTATCATTTTTTTCAATAAAAAATGGCTACTTCTTTCACTTCTAGGATTATTGTTCAATGCAATTCCTGTTTTATCCATCTATTTGCCTACTGAGACTGATTCGACTGAGAAAAACAATGAAGTTTCATTATTGCTGACAAATGTACTCTCTAGCAATCAATCATATGCTGCATTATTGAACAAAATAGAACAAAAACAAGCCGATATTATTGTCGTTCTGGAACTAACACCACAATGGGCATATGAGTTAAGAGCAATTGATAAAACATATCCTTACCAGAAACTGATTCCTCAAAGAAGTAACTTTGGGGTTGGTCTGTATAGCAAATACCCACTTGAAGACATTACAGTTATAGATTTTGCAAGTAATGGCATACCCAGCATTTCAGCAAACATTCGATTTAATAGAAAACAGCTGAATATCATTGCAACACACCCAATTCCTCCATTGAATAAATCTTTTGCTGAACAACAAAAGAGACACCTGGAAAATCTAGCACATTTTACCCAATCAAGGAAAAGCATAACTCGATCTACAGATACAACATTAGTCTTGGTTGCTGCTGATCTTAACAGCACACAATGGTCTCCTCTCTATAGAAAGTTTATGAACAGCTCAGGTTTAAAAAACACGCGACAAGGAAAGGGGATTTACCCTTCATGGCCTGTTGGAGAAGGAATATTTGGCTATTTGCTGCAAATACCGTTGGATCATGTTCTTGTTAGTAAAAACATTCATACACAGAAATTTGAAAAACTGGAATCAATCAGTTCTGATCATTTTCCAATCTACATAGAGCTTCAGTTTTAACCTACGTTTACACATGTTATTTGGAAATCTGTTGAAAGTGTTTATTTTAAATGTCATCGGTATTTTTATCCAATTTCTCATAGATTGCCTTATTTCCCTTGTAGTATTAGTTATAAATTCAGGTAATTTTGTTTTGTTATCTTTAAAGCCTTATAAATTTAAAGGCTTTTAAATACAATCCATTTAATCAGGATTACTCAATCATTTTTTTAGTGTGATCTATGTTTATTCTGTGAATTTAAAAATATAACAGATATGGATAACATTAACTAAATATTTAATGAAGAGTATAATGTTGCAGTTATACATATTTTGAGAGTGTTTTAACGTGGACGTAACAGAATATATGCTAAAACTGGGTCAGCAAGCAAGACAGGCTGGTCGAGCAATAAGTAAGGCGGATTCAGGTAAGAAAAACTTGGCACTGCTTAAAATTGCTGATGCAATTAAAAATAGTATTGATACGCTAATAGCTGAGAACCAAAAAGACTTGATTGCTGGAAAGGAAAATGGCTTAGAATCAGCTTTATTAGACCGTTTGGAATTAACGCCAGCCAGAATTGAATCCATGATTGAAGGGCTTAATCAGGTTGCAGCACTTGCTGATCCAGTCGGTGAAATAACAGATCTTAGCTACAGACCCAGCGGTATACAAGTAGGTCAAATGCGAGTTCCATTAGGTGTTATAGGGATTATTTATGAATCACGCCCTAATGTAACGGTTGATGCTGCTGCATTATGTTTAAAATCGGGCAATGCCTGTATTTTAAGAGGCGGTTCAGAAGCGATTCATTCTAACCAAGCCATTGCAAAATGTATTTCAACAGGTTTAAAAGCGGCAAATTTACCTAGTGAGGCTGTTCAGGTTGTAGAAACCACTGACCGTGCTGCGGTAGGCCAGTTAATCACTATGGATCAATATGTTGATGTAATCGTACCGCGTGGAGGTAAAGGTTTAATTGAACGGATTAGTCAAGATGCAACTATTGCTGTTATTAAGCATTTAGACGGTATTTGTCATGTTTACATTGATGGACAAGCAGATGTTGAAAAAGCCGTTAATATTGCTTTTAATGCCAAAACCCATCGTTATGGTGTTTGCAATGCCATGGAAACTTTATTAGTTGCAGAATCTATAGCAGCGGAAGTATTACCTAAACTAGCAAAAAAATATGCCAATGAAGGTGTGGAATTACGCGGTTGTTTGAAAACATGCTCATTAATGCCTCAGTGCACTAGAGCGACAGATGAAGACTGGGATACTGAATATTTAGCCCCTGTATTATCCATAAAAATAGTTGAAAATATTGATGAAGCTATTGAGCATATTAATCAACATAGCTCAGCACATACAGAATCAATCGTGACAGAAAATTACACCTTAGCCAGACAGTTTTTACGAGAAGTGGATTCAAGTTCGGTGATGGTAAATGCTTCAACTCGTTTTGCCGATGGTTTTGAATATGGATTGGGAGCTGAAATAGGTATTAGCACAGATAAACTTCATGCTAGAGGACCGGTTGGCTTAAATGGATTAACCTCGTTAAAATATGTGGTTTTAGGTGATGGTCAAATAAGGGTATAAATGATTGGTATTTATGGAGGGACTTTTGACCCTATCCATTATGGACATTTACGAACTGCGCTGGAAGTAAAACAGATTTTTTCATTAGATGAAATGCGTTTAATACCTTGCTCTCAACCTGCTCATGGAAAAATACCATTATCAACAGCAGAAACACGCTTAAAAATGATAACACTGGCAATTAGCAATCACCCTGAATTGGTTGTTGATAGACGGGAACTAGACAGGGAAGGGTTTTCTTATATGGTAGACACATTAAAATCATTAAGAGAAGAGAATAAAGATCAGCCTTTGTTACTTTTTATAGGCACAGATGCTTTTAAGGGATTAACAAGCTGGCACCTTTGGCAGCAGTTATTTGATTATGCCCATTTGGTTGTTATGACTCGACCAGGGTATAAAGAATCATCACTTGGTGAGTTTTTATCATCAAAATGGACTAAAAAGAAAGAAAGCCTAAGGCAAAATATAGCAGGATATTTATTTTTTCAATCAGTAACGCAATTAGATATTTCAGCAACTACTATCAGACAAATGATACAGCAAGGTAAAAAACCTGATTTTTTGCTCCCGGAAAATGTTGTTGACTATATAAAAGCTAATAAGCTTTATATGTCCCAGTAATTTGGAAGTGAGGTTTTAACCTCGCCTGAGTTGAACGTAGAGTATATATTAAGAGAATTAAATGCAAACAAAAGAGTTATTAAAAATGGTCGAAGAAGTTCTCGATGACCATAAAGGGCAAGATATTACCGTGCTGGATGTGATAGGAAAAACAAGTGTAACTGATTTTATGGTTATTGTTACCTCAACATCAGAGCGACATGCAAAAGCCTTATCTAACTATGTGATAGAAAAAGTAAAGAAACATGGCTTTTCGCCATTAGGTGTAGAAGGACTACAAGGGTCTGACTGGGTTTTATTAGATTTGGGTGATATTATTTTACATGTGATGACCGCACAAGCCAGAGAATTTTATCAACTAGAAAAATTATGGACAGTTGAAAGGGTTGAGGAGTCAGTTGAACAAGATGGCTGTTAAGAAATAACTTATCTTGCCGATAATGAAGCTATTATCATGAGGAGTGAGTTCAGTGGCACAATTAGTATGGCGACTTTTATTGAGTCTTGGTTTTGCGATGTTAGTCGCTTGTTCTTCAATAGCTAATAAGCCAATAGAATCAGATAAAAATGCTGGTAAAGTGTTGGTGGCAGTAGGGTATAGCCAGCATCAAGATTTGCGTCATCTAACAAAAGTCCAAAATAAATTTGCCAAACAGCAATCAGCAAAACTGAATGCTTATAGAAAGCTTGCAACACTTTTATATAATGAAAAGTTAACTGAAGAACTTGTGGTTGCTGACCAGGTGATGAATGATGAATTGTTCAGGGTTTACATGGATTTATATTTGCGTGAAGCCAAAGTGCTTGAATCTAAAGTTACTGCCAGGCAGCTAAATATTACAGTTAAACTAATCTTAACCGCAAGGTTTTATCAATGTGTATCTTCTACTGTTGCGGTGGTCTCCCAATGCTTGCAACAAGACAATAAAGTACCGTTCACTCGTATCGGATATAAAAAAGCTGCTGAATCTACAGTTAATATATCCTGTGCGCCATCAGAGTGTGGCTCACAATTACATGTGTCGGGATTTTCTGATGAAAAAAATATTATAGACAGTGCCTTGTTGAGTGCTGGATTGTATGATGCCGAATGGTTGATTAATATGGGTTCTAAAGTCATGCTTCGACATCTGTTTTTTTCTCAGTTTATTGTTAGATAATAACGATTAATTAGGTGTTTTGATGAAATTTATTAGCTGGTTTTTTTTGTTATCTAGTTTAGTGGTTGTGCAATCCTGTGCTAAACCAAATAACCAAAATTTTGACCCTGCAAATGTTCTGACTAAACATGCAATTACAGTGCAAGGTCAAGCAAACATACAAAATGGTGCTAAATTATTAGCCAGAAAATTAGCATTTAAAGATGCTATGAGAAATGTTTCTATTAAGGCCGCAGGACAGACTTCTAACGAAGCATTATTGGGTAGTACTAAAGTAGTTGATGAATGGGTGGCTGATGGAATTTATCATTTGCAAGTTTTGGCAGTGTTATCAGAAGGCTCATCCTGCAACTCGCCTTATCGAAAAAGAATAGTGGCAACAGCTTTTCCAAGTGTAGTCTCTGGACAGATAACAGCTAATGAAACGCAGGATTTGTATAGTGGTATTCCAAGGGAAATGATGAATATCCTGATGGAGTCAGGTGATTTTATTGGTAGAAATGAAACCCACACTGTTTTATTTTCCCGCCCAGACATGGCTCCAGAAATTATTGATGAAACAGACTATCAAGACTCGGCAATTATCCGGCTAGCACAGACATATGGTGCTCAATTTGTATTATCGGGAGTGATTAGGGATTTAGAAGTTGAATCAACAGAATATGTAAGAGGGGCAGGGGTATTTGCCCAGATAAAATCATTAATGAGAGATTATGTTGCCAGGCGTGGTATCGCAATAGATGTATATGTTCATGATGGCATGAGTGGCGCATTATTATTTCAACAGCGATATACCGATACAGTACTCGGTGATGTCTGGATTCCCTCAGGCTATACAGTAGGCAGTGAACGATTTAAAGCAACGCCCGCTGGGCATAAAATCTCAAAAATAATTCAAGTGGCAAGTAAAGACGTTAGACGATTATTTACTTGTTACCCTTTTTCGGCAAAAGTCATTAAAGCTGAAAATGGAAAAGTTTTTATTGCAGCAGGAACACAAGATAAATTAAAACGCGGTGATAGTTTAGCAGTTTATGCCACACATGCTAATGTGGGTATGCAAGAGAATAAGCTGATTGGGGTAATTAATATTCGTGATGTTCAAGCAGAGTTCTCAGTGGGAGAAATGGAGCTGGTTTCGGATACACGTAAAATTAAAGCAGGGGATTTGGTTAAAAGCTGGTGAAAGATTATTAGTATTTCGTCAACTTTGGTTTGATGGATAGAGTGATTTCAATTTAATGCGTGAATCCTCTGTAGTAAATAGTCATTTTACATAAACAGCATTTTGATTTCGTTGCTTTTGTCATGCGTTTATTTCAGCTCGCAAGATGTCTCGATTAGGAATTCTTCGATCAAGTCATTGGCGACGTAATACACTAATTTCTTTTTCGCCATATCCAACCAGCTTCCACTCGTTGGCATGTAATGAATTTCCAATCGCCCGGCAATTCTTTGTGCTTCTTCTGGAGTAAATGCTTCATAGAGTGAATCTAATTTATGTGTATTTAAGTTATCCGACTAAGGCTGTTTTTTTATCTGGATAATGTTCATCAACTAATTCTTTGATCAGTTGAGCCAAATCTATTTTGCTATGCGATTGATTACTTTAATAAGCCTTTATCCCTCAAGCGGTGTAAATAATAAATAGATGACTGATTCCCTTTCGTCCATATTCATGCACCTTTCTAACAACTGGTATACAGTGTTTCTTTTCTATGCTTTCAACATCGTCTGTTATGATGTGCTTGTTATCTCATTTATCTGAGACTTAATTAATGGTTCCTTTATAAGCTTTCCTGGTATTGCTGTTTATATTGGAAGTGAGTTTATCCAACGTGGTGAATCGTATGTGTAGTCTATCCTGTGCATCCTCTAGAGTAGATGATGTGTATGAATATTTATGTGTTGATGATTTTCTGCATACATTTATGGACACCCAATCACTTAAGTGTGCTTTGGAAATGGGGTTAATTGATTATTTGTCTGAGCAAACAACGGCGACAAAAGCAGGGATTCAGAAGCATTTATGCAGTGACCATGCCGGTGCGGAACTATTAATCAATACCTTGCTTGCAAATAAGGTTGTTGATAATAATAAGCAAGGTTTACAGCTATCTCCGCAATTTATCATAGCATTGCGATATCGTGATTTACTGGAGGCTAAGATAGAATTTATCGATCTTATTGCGCCCGATGTAGCTAATTTAATGACACCTTTTATCCAGGATCCCGGTAGTTTTATGCGGGACTCTTCCATATTTGACTTATTTGGTTACCAGCGTTGCTTTGAATCAACGGAAGAAAATGTAAGGTTGACTAAAAGGTGGATGCACTTTACCTCGGCTTATACAAAATATGAGGCCAGAGTTTGTATGGAGTTTCATGACTTTTCTAGTTACCATAAGATGCTTGATATTGGTGGTAATAGTGGTGAGTTTTTAGTACAGATTTGCAAACAGCATCCAATTCTGCAGGGTACTGTTGTTGACCTGCCTGTTGTTTGTTATATTGGTCAAGAGCGAGTAAGTTCTGAGACAGAAGCTAACAGAATTGAGTTTATTAAATGTAACGCTCTGATTGATCCCCTACCGAAAAATTTTGATGTGCTTAGTTTTAAGTCATTTTTACATGACTGGCCGGAACAGGCTGTGGAAGATTTTATTAACAGAGCAAGTCAATGTTTAAAGCCAGGTGGAACTTTATTGATTTTTGAGAGAGCAGCCATACAATTAGATAGTAATAAAATTCTTTATTCAATGCTACCGATGTTACTTTTCTTAAGGTCATTTAAAAAGCCAGAACTATATACTGCATTACTGACTAATGCTGGATTTGAGCAAATTTCAGTTCAACAAGTAAATTTGGAAATGCCATTTTTTTTAATTACAGCCAAAAAACCATTGTTATTTTAAAAGAATGAATTTATCTTACGCAGATAATCTTATGCACCTCGTTGACCAGCTTGAAATTCCCTATCTTTATGAGCGATCATTTAAGGTCAGCCAGCAATCTTTTTTAACCAATCGGTTTTTAATTACAATAAATAAAAAACTATTGCAGCCAGATACCTGGCCGATACTTTTATCGATCACTAAGGCGATGAATATGCCTCAAATTTATGAAGAATCTATCCAGGACAAGCTAAGTAATGCGAATTTTATTCATTTGGGTTTTGAGCAACAAGAGGATAGCTGTCTGTGTAAAATTTATTTAGAATTTCCCCAGCAATTTCAGAACGCCTTAAAATCAAACTGTGCTCATAGTGAGCATATATTGTTGCACTTGGCTTTTAAATGGGACGTGTTCAAAAATAGTAAGCACTCGATAGCGACTTACCATTGCCAACCTTTTTTAACGTTAGAGGCAATGAGAGAGCGATTTGCAACGGTAACTAATCTAGCTAAAAATGGCATTATTACTAACTTGGGTAAACAGCTATTAACACTTGCAAATACCCAGATTACGGAACGGCAAATATTTTTTATTGATGTTGCAGAGCAAGAAAACGCTAGGCGATCTTTTGACATCAATGTATACGATGCAAATATTACCCTAGAAAATATTGAAAACATATTGCTACCGGCTTTGCTCAAGTTTAATATTCCTACTAAACAGTGGAAAGAATTCTTGGAGTCAGTGAAGCACCATCACCTAGGGCATTTATCCGGTGGTATAGGGCGTAACGAAAAAGAGTTTTTTAGTGTTTTTTATGGTGTAGAAAATCGTGGCTGAGGTAAATGTGAACAGCGTAAATAACATAGAACTGACAACTGCTCAGGATGTTTTTTTTGATTTTTGTTTATGGGAATATCAGCCGATTCCTCCCTTTATTGATAAATACCGCTCTATTAACTTGCTGTATAACTCTTTTGACATAGCAGGAGTGGATCAATCAATTTATGATGTTTGTCAGGCTATTCGTAAAGGAATAGGGACGGATAAAACCGTTTGGGGGGTTAAGTTAGTTGACGGTAAGCTTTGTTGGGAGCTTTATTTTTATGATTATAAGCGCCTGCAGCGAGAGCTATCGATAAACCGGTTAAATGAAATTCTACGGCCTTTTATGGCGTGCGATTTGGAGTATTCGGAGGATCGGCCTTACTTTATGTTTTCAATTGATCTTGCTGAGAAATTGGCACCCTTGGAAAAAATTGAAATTTATGTGGGTAATATTGGTTGCACGGTATCTTCTGGAGTCAGTTACGCGCTAACTAAAGATGACCTGGTGTTTGACAATCTTTATTATTTTTTTGATGCCAAAAAAGAGATGGAGCAGATAAAAGGGAAAATTGCGAGTTCTGCCTATTTAGATCTATGCGGGCTTGATATGGCATCTATCTTATGGTCTGAGTTGAGTGATTGTAAATGTATTGTTGTTGCAAATAAGCGTTATAGTGATGGTATTTATTACTCAGGCATCACCATAGAGCAGCTGACTCTTTTTCTTAGGCGGCTGGAATATCCTCAACAAATTATTGATTATGTAGAAAGCAATAAATCGAAACTTGATCATATGTTTTATGATGTTGGAGTAGATTATCGAATGGAAGCTGGGCAGGTAAAAATACTGAAGAGCAGTTATTATGGTATTTTTTAAGACTTAAAATCATGGGCTACTTTAATCACCAAGAATATGTCTCCATCACTATGGAGTTCCGGTGCAACCTCAAGTGTATTCATTGCATGATTGAAGGCACCATGGATGAATTAAAACCACAGTCGCTGGATGAATTCAATCAGTTATTGCAAGAAAATAGCGAACATAAGCACTGGAAAGGTTTGATTCTGACAGGTTCAGAAATCACGCTTAGAAAAGACCTTCCCGAACTCGTTTACCAAGCTAAAAAATCAGGCTTTCAGCATGTACGCATCCAAACACATGGTATGCATTTGGCACAGAATAATTTTTGCAAAATACTGCTGGATGCAGGCGTGGATGAATTTTTTGTTAGTGTTGCCGGGAGTGATGCGCTAACGCATGATGAAATTACAGAAGTCTCAGGCTCTTTTGACAAGATGATGCAAGGACTTGAGCACTTAGATGTTCATCCACATGTATCGCTGATTACTAATACCGTGGTAACAGAAAAAAGTTACCGTTTATTGCCGAATATTACTAAAAGATTGCTGCAATTTAAACAATTAGTACAAATTGAGTTTTGGATTTATTGGCCAATGACTGAGCATGATTCTAAAAATCTGATTGCATCTTATGGGGATATGCTTCCGTATTTGTTGCAAGCGGTAGAACTAGCGAAAGAGCATAGTGTAGCCATAGAAATTAAGAATTTTCCTGAGTGTATGCTTGGAGACAGTGGCAGTTTGCTCCACAATGATCAACCTCAATTATATATAGATCCTGAATTCTGGACTCAATTTATGCGTAATGGTTTTTACCAATGCGCTTATCGTGAGCAATGTGCTTCTAGTCAATGTCTAGGACTAAATACGGCTTATATAGAGAAATATGGATTAGAGGAGGACTTGTTGCAGCCGTTAGCAAAATCCGAGCAGACAGCTAACTAATGTTATCTTGAATAAACTGATATGCCTTTGCGTGTATATCTTCGGTATTGTTAGTGGCGAAAATTTGAATGTTAGCAGTTGGCCTTACTTGCTGTTGCTGAATATGCAAGGTTTTACTGACAAATTGTATGTAATTATTAATATAATTATCCATCCATTCACAGTGTTTTTTAACGTCAGTAATTGCTTCCTTGGAAAACTGAGGGTTATTGATATGATTGAACATTTGTAAGTTACTGCTTTTAATGGTTCTTGCAAAAGCAACGTCCAGAGGCGTATCTAACCAGATAAGCTGGCCAATATATTGACCTGTGGCTTGGTGGGCATATCCAAAAAGAGTTTCGAAAAATATGATGGGAGTTGCTTTAATAGTTTCGCCAGTGATGGGGTTGTTTATTGCTTGCCCTTGTTTGAGAGAAGCTAGATCTGTAGCAAGCTGTGGCAACTGAAATGTATTGTAATTGGCACCCGCATCTATCCAGGCCATTATCTCTTCAGGTGATTGCTGAACAACGGTTTGATAATGGTCAAACAATATAAAACTGGCACTGTTGAACGCTTGAGACAAGGTCTTT